>JAGQIT010000128.1 GCA_020431135.1 Myxococcales bacterium
AGCCCGCCGAGGAGGCGGGCGCCGAGGGTGTAGGAGCGGAGGGTCGGCGCTTCGCCGCGGCGGGCGATCGCGTAGGCCGCGGCCGCCACCAGGCTGGTCGCCGGCGGCTTGTTCGGGTAGAGGCGGCCGTCGACCGGCGACCGGCTGATGTCCGGGCCGGGGCTCAGGCCGCGCGCCGACGGCCCGTCGATCGCCCACTCGCCGCACTCGACGAGGGCGATCCCCTGGAGGAGCCGCGGGCGCTCGTTGGCGTTGCGGATCGCCTCGTAGTAGGGGACCGCGAGGACGAGCGCGGCGGCGACGAGGCCGAGGATGAGGGCGCCGAGGCGGCCTCCCGACTCGGCCCCGCGTGGGCGATCGGGCACCGACGCCGGCCTACTGCCAGCGGCCCCCCGCGGTCAAGCTCCGTCGGACGAGCGCGCAACGCCTCGCCCCGGGACCGGGCTGCACCGCGAATTTCGGCCGGGCGATCGGGGTCGCCCAGGGACTAGCTGTCGTCGCCCTCGGTGAGCTGGCGCTTGCCGGCCATCTTCGCCTTGAGGGCCTCGAGGGCGTCGTCGACCTCGGAGGTCCCCTCGAGCTGGGCGAGCTGGGCGTCGATCGCCGCCTCCTGGGCGCGCGAGTCGAGGCCCTCGGCGTGGACCTCGTTCATCGCCTCGATCTGGGCGATCCGATCCTCGATCGCCGACATCCGATCGACGGCCCCGGTCGCGCTGATCGCCCCGCTCGGGGTCGTCCCCTTCTTGGCCGCGCGGGCCTGAGCGATGAGCGTGCCGCGGCGGTTGTTGAGGTTCTTGTGCTTGGCCTTGGCCTCGGCGATCCCGCGGCGCATGTCCTCGATCAGCTTGCGCTGCTCGACGATCGCCTCCTCGGAGGCCTTGCGCTCGGCGGCGATCTCGACGCGGCGCTCGAGGGCGGCGCGGGCCAGGGTCTCGTCGCCGAGGCGGACCGCCTGCTCGGCGCGCTTGTCCCAGTCCTCCTCCGACTTCTTCAGCGCGGCCGCCTTCTTCTCCATCACCTTGTGATCGACGATCGACTGGTGGAGATCGCGCTCCGACTGTTTGATCTGATCGGCGAGGTCGTCGAGCATCAGCGCGATCTCCTGACCGGGGTCGGAGACCGCCTCGACGGCGTCGTTGAGGGCGGAGGAGATCGACTTGCGCAGTCGGCTGAAGATCCCGGGCTTGTCGCTCATTAGCTGCCTCGTCATCAGCCCCTTCGGGCCGGCAGGGAGTGTACCCAGCCGCGGCCCGCCTGTCTCGCGGGCGGACTTGCCCCTTTGCGTGCTTTCGCCAACACTGGGCGGCGATGGCGAGCGAGCGAAGCGACGCCCGCGGCGGCGAAGACGGCGAGTTCCCCGGCTTCGTCGGCGTCCGCGGCCACCGCGAGGCCCAGGCGATGCTCGCAAGGGCGCTCGGGCGCGGTCAGCTCCACCACGCGCTGATGCTCGTCGGCCCCCGCGGGATCGGCAAGGCGACGCTCGCCCGCGGCCTCGCCTCCGCCCTCCTCTGCCGCGCGTCCCCGGGGATCGGCTGCGGCGTGTGCCACACCTGCACGCGGATCCAGGCCGGCACCCACCCCGACGTCGACTGGCTGCTGCCGAGCGGCACCGGCGGTCAGATCACGATCGACAGCGCCCGCGAGTGCCACGTCCGCCAGCAAAACGGGCCCTACGAGTCGGAGCGCTACGTCGTCGTCGTCGACCCCGCGGACGCCCTCAACGAGTACTCGGGCAACGCCCTCCTCAAGGCGATCGAGGAGCCGCGCCCCGGCATCCACTTCCTCCTCCTGACGACCAACATGCAGGGCGTGCTGCCGACGATCCTCTCGCGGACGCTGCCGATCCGCCTCGGTCGCCTCGCCGACGCCGACGTCGCGGCGATCGTCGCCAGGGAGGCCGCCGACGCCGCTGACGATCGCCGGCAGATGGCCGTTCTCCTCGCCGAGGGCAGCGCCGGCGTCGCCGTCGAGCTCGCCCTCGATCCGGCGCTCGATCGCTGCCTCGAGCTCGTCCGCCAGGCGATCCGCGCCGCCGCCGAGGGCCCGCCGGGGATCTTCGCCGGCGACAAGAGCCCGCTGTGGGAGAGCTACACCAGCGCCACCCGGGAGGTCGCCGCGATCGAGGCCGCCGCGACCGCCGAGGCCGAGGAGGCTGAGGCCGCGATCGCCGGCAAGAAGAAGCGCAAGTCGAAGAAGAAGGAGACCAAGGGCAAGGCGAGCGCCGCCCAGCAGCGCTGGGTCGCCAACCGCCTCGCCGAGCTGTGGATCCTCCACCTTCGTGAGCAGCTGCGCGGGCGCCAGGGGCTCCCCGGGGCGCCCGTCCTCCGCGGCCTGACGCCCGCCGAGCTCGTCCGCCAGATCGGCATCCTCCAGCGCCTCACCCAGCGGATCCGCCGCAACGCGAACGTCCGCCTGATCCTCGAGCAGACGCTCCTCGAGATCGCCGGTCGCCGCGCGGCCTAGGAGGCTGTCCGAGTGTGCGGCGCGTGGCCTCGCGCAGCGAGTTCTGACGCGACCGAGAGGGTCGGCGAGGGCAAGCGAGGGGGCGTGACGAACACTCGGACAGCCTCCTAGGCCGACGCGGTCGATCTGCGCGACACGAGCGTCGCCTCGCCTGTCGACGCGCAGGTACGAGCGCGCGCGGGTCACCGCGACGAGCGCTCGACCTGACCGCATGACCCAACGAACATCGTTGCGAGATCCGCCGCCCGCCCCCTCGAGCGCAGCTTCGCCCGCGCCTTCGCCCGCCGCACGCGCCCATCCAATTAAGTAGAATCACCCGGGGGAGGTCGGGTTTCTATGTTGAAGGTCGCGGTCGGGCAGAGCGAGGACATCGACGCCCCCGATGCCATCGAAGAGGCGCTCGCGCAGTGCCGTGCGACGCTCGGCGACGCGGCGCCGAAGGCCGCGCTGGTCTTCGCCACCGCGGAGCTCGAGCACCCGCCGATCCTGCGGGCGATCCGCGAGTCGTTCCCGGGGATCCCGCTGATCGGCTGCACGACCGACGGCGAGATGTCGTCGGTCGGCGGCTTCAGCGAGGCGTCGCTGGTCGTCGCCCTGATCGCCGGCGACGCGATCGAGGTGATCGCCGAGGTCGGCCGCGGCGTCGCCGAGGATCCGCGGCGCCGCGCGGCCGAGACCGCCGCCCGCGCCAGGGCCCGCGCGACCCAGCCGATCCGCTGCTGCATCACCACCCCGGAGAGCCTGACGACGAGCGTCGACGCGATCCTCGAGGGCCTCAAAGAGGGCCTCGGCGACGCCGCGCCGATCGTCGGCGGGGCCGCGGGCGACCAGGTGAAGTTCGTCGGCACTCTCCAATTCTTCGGCGACGAGGTCCTCCAGGACGCGGTCCCCGTGCTCCTCCTCGGCGGCTCGCTCCTCGCGTCGCACGGCGTCGCCTCGGGCTGGCAGCCGGTCGGCAAGCGGGCGAAGGTCACCGACGCCGCCCAGAACACGGTGCGTAGGATCGGCGACCAGACCGCCCTCGCCTACTACCAGCGCTACATCGGCGACGACAACCTGCCCTCCGGCGAGTACGCGCTCGCGGTCTTCGAGCCCGGCCGCGACTCCTACTCCTACTACCTGCGCGCGCCGGTCCACTCCGATCCGGAGACGGGCGCCGTGACCTTCTTCGGCGAGGTCCCGGTCGGCGCCACGGTGCAGATCACCCAGAGCCACCGCGACGGCATCATCGACGCCTGCGCGAGCTCCATCGCCCAGGCGCGCTCGACCTACCCGGGCGAGGCCCCGGCGGCGGCGCTGTGCTTCTCATGCGCCGGCCGCCGGCACATCCTCGGCACCCGCGCGGCCGAGGAGATCGAGCAGCTCCGCGGCGCCCTCGGCCCGAGCGTGCCGATCGCCGGCTTCTACGCCTACGCGGAGATCGGCCCGACCGGCCCCGGGCGCCCCGCCCAGCTCCACAACGAGACGTTCATCACCCTCCTCCTCGGTGAGCGGTGAGCGAGCGGGCCCAGACCGCCGCGGACGGCTCATCGCCGCCGCCGCAAGCGGAGCTCGAGAAGGAGATCCGCACCCTCCGGCGCAAGCTAGAGCGCGCCGATCGGACGCGGGCCTACGCCGAGTCGATGCGCGAGCAGAACGATCGCCTGCTGCGCAGCGTGATCGGCGATCTGCGGGCGACCCAGGACGCGCTCGAGCGGACCAAGGACGAGCTCGAGGAGCGGGTCGCTGAGCGCACCCAGGCGCTGCGCGCCGCCAACGAGCAGCTCCAGCGCCAGCTCGCCGAGCGCGACCGCCTCAACGCCGAGCTCGCCGCCGCCCGCGACGCGGCGATCGCCGCCAACAACGCCAAGTCGGCGTTCCTCGCGACGATGAGCCACGAGCTGCGCACGCCGCTCAACGTCGTCCTCGGCTACGCCGAGCTCGTCCGCGAGGTCGCCGTCGAGGAGGGCCTGCCGCGGATCACCGCCGACATCGACAACATCCACGGCGCCGCCGCCCACCTCCTGTCGATCATCAACGACATCCTCGACCTGGCGAAGATCGAGTCCGGGGCGATCCGCCCGAGCTTCGACGAGGTCTCCGTCGAGCCCCTCGTCCGCGAGCTCGCCGCGACCATGCGGCCGCTGGTCCACCACGGCGGCAACGAGCTGACGGTCGCCGTCGCCCCGCGGGTCGGCGTGATCGCGACCGACCGCCTCAAGCTCCGCCAGATCCTCTTCAACCTCCTGAGCAACGCCGCCAAATTCACGGCGAACGGCGAGATCCGCGTCGACGTCCGCGGCGACGCCGACGGCGTGACGATCGCCGTGCGCGACAGCGGCATCGGGATCCCAGCCGCCGAGCTCAACACGATCTTCGAACCCTTCACCCAGGTCGACGCCTCGAACACCCAGGCCCACGGCGGCACCGGGCTCGGCCTGGCGATCTGCCGGCGCTTCGCCGAGGCCCTCGGCGCATCCCTGAGCGTCACCAGCGTCGAGGGCGAGGGCTCGAC
>JAGQIT010001323.1 GCA_020431135.1 Myxococcales bacterium
CGAGGAGGCGGCGATCGACCTCCTCGCCGGGCTGGAGGGCGAGGCCGTCGAGGAGGGTGCGGGCGACGTAGGCCTCGTCGCCGCGATCGAGGGCGCGGAGGATCGCCGGCAGCGCCCGCGGATCGCCGATCATCCCCAGCGACTCGGCGGCGTCGCGGCGGACCTGCGGGTCGGGATCCTCGAGCATCCGCGCGAGCACGAGGGTGGCCTCCGCGGCGGAGAGCAGGCCGAGGGCGCGGGCGACCGCGCGGCGGACCTCCGGCGCCGGATCGGCGAGCTTGGCGACGAGGGCGGCGCGGACCCGGCGGCTGTCCTCGGCGCTGAGGGCCGTGACCCCGAGGAGGCGGGCGGCCTCGATCCGCAGGAGCTCGGCCGGCTCGCGCAGCGCCCCGAGGACGAGGTCGACGTGGGCCGCGGTCGGATCGAGGAGGAGCACGCGGAGCGCGTAGAGGCGGTTCGAGAGCTCGCTGTTGGGGGCGAGCCAGAGGCGGCGGGCGTCGTCGACGCAGCTCCCGAGCTGCCGACGATCGCAGGCCTGGAGGGCGTCGCGGCGGATCTGCGGCGAGTCGTCGCGCAGCGCCTTGAGGAGGTGGGGCTCGACGAGCGGCGTCGCGTAGGGCTCGAGCGCGTCGAGGGCGGCCTGGCGCTGGCTCTCGGTCGCGGCGGCGTCGCTCAGGGCCGCGGCGGCGCGCTCGACCTCGGTCGGCCACAGCGGCCAGCGGCGCTCGAGCTCCGCCGCGGCGGGGCTCGATCCTGAGAGGAGCAGGGCGAGGCCGAGGGCGAGCCCGGCGAGCGGAGCGACGCGGCGCACGTCGACGGAGGCTAGCACGGGGCCGCGGCGACCTCGACGTGGTGCTTTGCTCCGAATTGGACGAGCCGCGCTCCGGAGGACCGAAGCGCGGCTCGTACGTCGCGGCGCCGGCTACTTCTTCGCGGCCGGCGGCGCGAGCTCGGTGTCGTCGCGGCCCTCGCGGATCCCCTCGAGGAGCGAGCGCGCCCGCGACTGCTTGAGGCTGCCCTCCTCGGACTCGGCGGCGACCTTCTCGAGCCAGGGCTCGACCTCGCCGCGGAGCTCGGCGTCGGTCGCCCGCAGCGCGCCCATCGTCTGGAGGATCTTCATCTCATAGGTGTCGACCGGCTCGAGGAGGCGCGCCGCCTCGCCCTGGCCGTCCGGGCGCAGGTCGATGTCGATCAGCGGGCACTCGGCCTCGAGCTCCTCCGGCGTGGCGGTGTCGTAGGCGTGCATCAGCGCCCTATTCGAGGTCTCGTCGCTGGTGATCATCAGGGCGTGGACGATGGCGCAGCGGGTGAGGAAGGGCGCCGACGGCAGGCGGTCCTCGAGGATCTTCACGACCTCGCGGCCGCCCTTCTCGTCGCGGTGCTGGGCGAGGGCCCAGGCGGCGATCCGCTGGGCCTCGATGTCGCTGCGGCCGAGGATCGCCTCGAGCTTCTCCACCGAGTCCATCGTCTGCACCCAGCCGGTGCTGTAGATCAGCCGGCGATCGGCGGGCTCCTCCGCGAGGGTCTTGTCGAGCTCGGCGATCAGCGTCTTGGTGACGTCGCGGTTTTGCAGGCGGGCGAGGGCGATCGTCGCCTCGCGGGTGATCCGCGGATCGTCGCCGCGGGTCGCGGCGATCAGCGCGTCGTAGAGCAGGCCGCGCTGGCGCGGCGGGAGATCGGAGAAGCGGCCGAGGGCCCAGGCGGCCCAGACCGCCTCCTCGCCGCCGCGCTCGAGCTGGCCGATCAGCGTCCGCGGGATCAGCGTGCGGTCGTGCGGCGCCCGCCGGATCGACAGTTCGGCGATCGCCTGGAGGCGGCGCTGGAGGCCCTCCTCGTCGTCGCCGCGCAGGTTGGCCATGTGCACGCCGAGGTTGCGCCAGAAGAAGTTGAAGTTGCCGTTGATCGCGTTGAAGGCGAAGTAGGAGACGACGCCGCTGAGGATCAGGAGGACGGGGAACGACACGGTCGACCGCGAGGTCGCGGCGGCGACGGTCTCGACGTCGTCGCTCGGGCGCACGGTGTCGCCGGTCTTGCCCTGGAGGTGCGTCAGGCGGAACGCGCCCTTAAAGAGGATCTCGTCGAGCCACAGCGCGTCGACGATCGCCGTGACGAACATCGACCCGTAGTAGAGGGCGAAGAGCCAGGTCTCGGTGCTCGCCTCGGCCGGGATCGCGCGCAGGCGGCCCGCCGTCCACACCGAGATCAGGATCCCGGCGATGTTGGCGATGATCACTGCGACCCAGAGCTTGAGCGCCGGGGGGGTCTTCCGGCGGTTGGGGCCGTAGCCTTTGGGGAGCGCGGGGCCGGACATGGGAGCAGTCATACCCCGGAAAGGACCGCTGGCGGGAGCGGAGGTTCCCGGCGGACTTCGCCGATTTCTTGGCGCTGGGCCCAGGCCTGCGTAGCGTGCGTCCCAGCGACCGATGGCCGATCCCCGCCACAGCCCCGCGAGGGCGACCAAGACCCGGGCCCAGAGCGCGCGCGCGCGTCGTCGGCAGGCGGTCGCCGAGACCACCGTAACGCCGGAGGTGGCGGCCGTCGCCGCCGCCGAGGCCGCGCCAGAGGCGGTCCCGGAGCCGCGAAAGCGCCGCCTCG
>JAGQIT010001324.1 GCA_020431135.1 Myxococcales bacterium
GAAGACCTCGCGCATCAGGAAGGGCGAGCCGCTCTGGAGGGCGAAGACCCCGCCCTCGGCGAGGCGCGCCCGGCAGTTCTCGTAGAAGCCGCGGTTGTAGAGGACCTCCCCAGGACCCTCGGGGTCGGTGCCGTCGAGGAGGATGACGTCGAAGGGCTCGAGGTCCTCGCGGGCGACGAAGGCCGCGCCGTCGCCGATGAGCAGCTCGAAGCGCGGATCGTCCCAGCTCGAGCCGATCGTCGCCAGGTGGCGCTTCGACGCCTCGACGACCTCGCCGTCGATCTCGACCATCACGAGCGACTCGACGCAGCGGTGGCGGAGCACCTCGCGGGCGGTCCCGCCGTCGCCGCCGCCGATGATCAACACGCGCCTCGCCGCCCTCGCCGTGACCATCGCCGGGTGGACCATCTGCTCGTGGTAGAAGGCCTCGTCGGCCTCCGCGGTGTTCATGACGCCGTCGATGCACAGGACGCGGCCGAAGAGGTCGTTGTCGATGATGTCGACGCGTTGGAACTCGCTCTCGCCGCTGTGGAGCCACTCCTTGACCCTCAGACCGACGCGCAATTGATCGCGGTAGGTCTCCTCGTACCAGTCGTCCGACATCCTGCTCTCCTTCCGTCCTCACCCCACGCTCTCGCGCTCTCGCGCAGAGAGCGCGGCGCAGGGGACCTATGTGTAGCGCGAAGCGGCCGACGAGCGCCACCCACCCACCAGAGCCGCGCTGCGCCGCGATCACGCCGCGGCGGCGCTGAGATAGGGCGCGAGCACCCCCGCGATCCAGTCCATGACCGCCCGCACCCGCGCCGGCGGCCGACGCCCGTGGGTGTGCAGCAGCGTCACTGGCATCGGCGCGCAGCGATGCGTCGGCAGCACCTCGACGAGCTCGCCGCGCGCGAGCGCCTCGTCGGCGGCGATCCGCGGGATCTGGACGATCCCGAGGCCGGCGACGCAGGCCGCGAAGTAGGCGTCGGTGCCGCTCACCGTGACGAGGCTGCGCATCGTTCGCCGGCGCTCGTCGCCGTCGACCTCGTACTCCAGCGCCGCCGGGGCGGCGCCGCGACCCGCGGCGTAGCGCACGAGGAGATGGTCGTCGAGCTCGTCGAGCGATCGCGGCGCGCCGCGGCGCTCGACGTAGCCCAGCGACGCGCAGTTGATCATCGGCAGCGCGCCGAGCTTGCGCCCGCGCAGCTCGGAGTCGGCGAGCTCGCCGACCCGGAGGACGCAGTCGAAGCCCTCGCCGATCGCGTCGACGAGGCGATCGGTGGTGTTGATGAAGAGCTCGAGCGCCGGATGCCGGGCGAGCAGCTCCGGGAGCGCCGGGAGGATCACGCGGCGGGCGATCTTCACCGGGAGATCGACGCGCACCTGCCCGCGCAGCCCGCGGCCGGTGTGGAAGAGCGCGCCGATCTCGTCGCCCTCGCGGACGATCCGGCGGGCCCGCGGGAGCAGGGCCTCGCCGTCCGCGGTCAGCCGCACCGCCCGCGTCGTCCGGTGGAAGAGGTGGGCGTCGAGCTCGCGCTCGAGGGCGTTCACCCGCCGCGACACCCGCGACTTGCTGAGCCCGAGCTGGGCGCCCGCCCGCGTGATGCTGCCGAGCTCGGCGACCTTGAGGAAGATGCGCAGCGCGTCGAGATCCATGGCCTCTAGGATTGTCGCATATTTCGCAACAATGGGTCCGGGCCGGCGGGGCTAGCGGAGCGCGGGCCCGGACCCTACAACGACGGGGCAGCGGAGGACCTCATGAACAACGCGACCGACACGAACACGAACACGAACACCCCGAGCCCCGAGAACACGAGCGCGCGACCCGTCGCCCTGATCACCGGCGGAAGCCGAGGCCTCGGCCGCAGCATGGCGGCGCACCTCGCCGCCCGCGGCGTCGATCTGATCATCACCTACCGGACGCGGCGCGAGGACGCCGACGAGGTCGTCGCCGCGGCCCGGGCCGCGGGTCGCCGCGCCGTCGCCCTCCAGCTCGACGTCGCCGACGCCGCGTCCTTCGCCGCCTTCGCCGAGGCCGTCCGCGGCGAGCTCCGCCAGCGCTTCGAGCAGGAGGGCTTCGACTACCTCGTCAACAACGCCGGCGTCGGCGCCCACGCGAGCTTCACCGAGACCACCGAGGCCCAGCTCGACGCGATGTACAAGATCCACGTCAAGGGGCCCTTCCTGCTGACGCAGCGCCTCCTGCCGCTGCTCAAGGACGGCGGCCGGATCCTCAACATCTCGACGGGGCTCACGCGGATCATCATCCCCGGCTACGACGCCTACGCGGCGATGAAGGGCGCGGTCGAGGTCCTCACGCGCTACCAGGCGAAGGCGCTCGGCGGCCGCAGGATCGCGGTCAACACCCTCGCGCCGGGGGCGATCGAGACCGACTTCGGCGGCGGCGCGGTCCGGGACAACCGCGAGCTCAACGCGATGCTCGCCGCCGACACGGCGCTCGGCCGCGTCGGCCTCCCCGACGACATCGGCGCGGCCGCGGCCGCCCTCCTCGCGCCTGCCTGCGCGTGGATCACCGGGCAGCGGATCGAGGCCTCCGGCGGGCAGCATCTCTAGCTGCCTCGCGTCTCCGTCGCCGTCGCCGTCGCCGACCTAGAGGTCCTGGATGACCAGGTACCCCTCGAAGGGGAAGTCTCCGACCTCGACGGCGGAGCCCGTGCCGCCGTCGCTCGGCAGCGCCGGCCCTGAGCAGCTCACCGTGCCCGTGATCAGGCTCCTCGTCCGCTCGGCCTCCTCGACGCGCGCGTTGGTCAGCCACTCGGCCTGGCAGGGCTCCGTGACCCACTCGTCGCCCCCTCTCCTCACGCGCACGACGACCTCGATCGGGCCGGTCGGCTCCGGCGTCGCGGTTTCGTCATACTCCGCGAAGTCTAGCGATACCTCGAGGAGCGGGGCGCCCGACTCCCGCTGCGAGAACACCATCGTCCTCGGCGCGGCCCAGCCGCAGCCGTTGATGTCGATGGTCTCCGCGACCGCGCCCGTCAGCGTCAGGTCGAGCGCGCAGTCTCCGTAGCGGCCCGGCTCTCCGTCCCCACAACCTCCGGACGTCCCGACCAGGAGGCTCCCCACGACAAGCGCTCTGAGTCCCATGCGCGGAGTATCGCGTACGGGGTGGGCGACGCGAAGGTGTGATCGCGCCGCAGACAACAGCGGGGCGCGCGAGGGCGAGCGGCGGCGGGACCGGACGCCCCTCGAGGGCCGCGCCAGCCCTTTGTGGGCGACCCATCAGCCGCGTGGCGAGCGTCCCGTGTGGCCTCGCCGAACGATCGTCGACCCACGTCGCCTCGACTGCGCCGCATGCGTCGGCCAAGCGCTTGGATCGGCGACGGCCGACGACGAGGCGCGGGAGCCCAGCCGACGGCTGCTCGCGCCGCGGGGCCGCGACGAGACGCCGCGGGCTCTGTCGACGGCCCGCGCGGCCCCCACCGCGGCGGCGCCAAGCCGGGAGCGCTCGATTTAAGAGGCAGTTAAGTGGCCCCGAGGCGGCCGCGCAACAAGAATGGGCCGCGTGCGCACCCCGCTTCGCCTCTTCGCCGCGGCCACCGTCAGCCTGTCGGCTTGCACAGGTTCATTGTCACTCACGACCACGACCGCGACCGCGACCGCGACCGACCCCACGTCGACGACCGGCGACGGGACGAGCGGGGGCTCGGAGACGGACGGGGAGAGCGACACCGAGACGGGCTCGACGACCGCCACCGGCGAGCCCCCCTTCGACTGCGCGTGCGTGACGCCCTCGGTGATCGAGGGCGACCTCACGATCACCGCCGACACCGCGCTGTCGGATCCCTGCATCGTCGAGGTCACGGGGCACCTCAAGATCACCGGCGTCACCGAGCCGGCGGCGCTCGAGCCCCTCCGCTACCTGCGGCGCGCGCAGTCCGTGTCCATTCGCGACAACCCGGGGCTCGTCGACCTCAGCGTCCTGTCGTGCCTCGAGGAGACGATCAGCCTGACGATCGCCCACAACCCCGCGCTCGTCGACGGCAGCGCGGCGACCCGCCTCAGCTCGCTCTACACCCTGTCGCTGTGGGATCTCCCGCTCGCCGAGCTCCCGCCCTTCGCCCCGGAGCTCGCGGGGATCGGCTCGATCAGCCTCTCGGAGCTCCCCGAGGTCAGCGACGTCGACGCGCTCGCGACCTGGCAGCGCAAGCAGAGCGAGTACACCACGGTGTGGATCTCCAAGCTGCCGAAGCTGACGAGCGTCGCCGCCCTCGCCGGTCCGCTCGGCCCGCCAGACCCGGACGTGAAGCTCCGCATCTGGCTGCAGGAGCTCCCCGCCCTCGCCTCTCTCGAGGGGATCGAGGCGCAGCGCGCCGGCGACCTGTCGCTCGTCGACCTGCCGAAGATCACGACGCTCGCGCCGCTCGCCGGGGTCACGAAGCTCAACACGCTCGAGCTGCGGAAGATGCCGGGTCTGACGTCGCTGGGCGGCCTCGGGGCCCTGGAGACCGCGGGCTGGCTGCAGCTCGGCGGCTGCGCCGAGGGCGACGGCCTCAGCGGGCTCAGCGATCTCAGCGGCCTCGACGCGCTGACCTCCGTCCACACCCTCGAGGTCTTCGGCAACCCGCAGCTCGCCGCGCTCTCCGGCGCCCCGGCGCTGACGAACGTCGCCCGCGCCGACATCGTCGACAACCCGGAGCTCGACGCCGAGACCCTCGCCCCCTTCGCGGCGAAGGTCTACCCCGCGGCCCCCTGCGTCGGCGCGCAGGCGGGCTGCGGCTGCCTGACGGCGGCCCCGGGCGCCCCCGGCTGGGCG
>JAGQIT010000129.1 GCA_020431135.1 Myxococcales bacterium
TCCTCCTCAACCTCGTCGGCAACGCGATCCGCTTCACGTCGCGCGGCTGCGTGTCGATCCGCGTCCGCGAGGCCCGCGATCAGGGGCGCCTCGCGCCCGAGGGCTCGACCTGGATGCGCTTCGAGGTCCGCGACACGGGCGTCGGCATCGCGAGGGAGCGCCTCCCGACCCTCTTCGACCTCCACCGCGGCGGCGCCGGGCGCAGCGGCAGCGGCCTCGGCCTGCCGATCTCGCGCGGCCTGGTGGAGCTGATGGGCGGCGAGCTGAGCGTCGGCTCGGAGGTCGGGGCCGGCTCGACCTTCTGGTTCGAGATCCCGCTGCAGGGCGCGCTCGAGGCCGGCGCCTGGGGTTCGTCGGCGTCCGCCCCCGCGCCGGCGAGCGTCGCCGGGCTCCGGGTCCTGGTGGTCGAGGACGAGCCGATAAACCAGATGGTCCTCCGCGCGTTCCTCGAGGAGGCCGGCTGCCGCTGCGACGTCGTCGGCGACGGCGAGAGCGCGGTCGAGGCCGCCCGGCGCGCGCCCTACGACGCGATCCTGATGGACCTGAGCATGCCCGTGCTCGACGGCTTCGCGGCCGCGCGGGCGATCCGCGAGAGCGACGCGATCGAGCGTCAGCCGCGGATCATCGCCGTCACGGCCTCGACCTACCGCGGCGTGATCGACCGGGTCCGCGGCGCCGGGATGGACCACTACGTGACCAAGCCCTTCCGCAGCGAGGAGCTCCTGCGGGCGCTCGCGCCGGGGAGCGGTGGCGAGCGCGACGGCGCCGACACTTGACGACGCGCCGCGGACCGGCGATTAGTCTCCCATGCGCAAGCTCACCGCCCTCAGCATCGTCAGCCTCGCCCTCGCCCTCGGCGCCTGCAAGAAGGACGGCGACTCGTCGAGCCCGGTCGACGGCGTCGTCAACGACGTTAACAGCGAGATCGACAACGCCGGCGAGACCGCCGAGAAGACCGGCGAGGACATCGAGGGGGCCGGCGAGGACATCGCTGACGCCGTCTCGGGCGACGATGACGGCGAGGGCGGCGACGAGGCGGGCGACGAGGCGGACGGCGAGTAGGTCGCGGTCCGCGTCGCGCCGGCGCGTCGCGGCGAGCGGCGTCTAGTTGCCGCTCTCCTTGATGAACTCGATCAGCCCCGCGATCGCGGTGTCGTCGAAGCGGCCGGCGTAGCTCGGCATCTGCGGCGCGTAGCCGCGGACGATCTTCGCCGTCGGGTCGACGAGCGACTCGCGGATGTAGTCGTCGTCGTCGACGACCGTGGCGCCGTCGCTGAGGGTCTCGGTCGCGCCGTAGATCCCGGCGAGGCTCGGCGCGGCGTCGCCCGCTGCGGCCCGCTCAGAGCAGGAGCGTGAGGCCGCCGACGAGGACCATGACGAGGACCGCCCAGCGGACGATGCCGGCGCCGGCCTTGAGCTGGAGGTGGGCGCCGAGCCAGCCGCCGGTCATGGTCCCGAGGCCGAGGACGAGGCCCTCGCGCCAGATGATCTGATCGGCGAGGATGAACACCGGCAGCGAGAGGACGCTGTAGATCAGGACGAGGCGCACCTTGATCGCGTTCGCGGTCACCGCGTGGTAGCCGAGCCCCGGGATCAGCAGGGCGAGGAGCGGGAAGCCGACGCCGGCCTGGAGGAACCCGCCGTAGATCCCGACGACGACGCCCGCGAGGTCGCTGCGCCAGGTCGGCGGCGACGCGTTCTCGGGCGGGGTGAGGAAGCGACCGGGCCGAAACGCGAGGACGAGCGCCCAGCCGACGAGGACGACGCCGATCACCGGGCGGAGGAGGGCGTCGTCGAAGCGCGTCGCCATCCACGCGCCGACGAGCGCCCCGAGGGTGAGGGGGACGGCGAGGCGCGCGGTGATCCGGTACTCACGGATCCCGCGGCGGTGGAAGGTCCACGCCGAGCTCAGGCCCTGGACGACGACGCCGATCCGGCTCGTCCCGTTGGCGATCGTCGGCGGCATCCCGAGGACGATCAGCAGCGGCAAGATCAGGAACGAGCCGCCTCCGGCGAGGGTGTTGATCACCCCGGCCAGGACCCCTGCGATCGCGAGGATGACCAGGCTGACGCCGGGCGCGAGGAGGAGCTCGGGCACCCGCGGAGCCTACGCGATCTCGGGGGTCGCCGCGAACGCTGGCGTCGATCGGGCTGCGAGCGGCGAGCGGCAGCGGCCCCGCGCCGGCGTGACGTGCGTGACGATCCCGAAATTGCGGCGCTATCTCGGAGCGCCGCGGAGCCACGCGGGGCCGCTCGCTAGGGCCGTCTCCGCGGGCGGCGGCCGCCGATGAGGAGGAGGGCGAAGAGGCCGAGGCCGAGGAGGCGCCCGCGAGCGCCGCGTGTGTCGTCGCGTGCGGTCGTACAGGAGCAGCCCCCGCCGTCGTCCCCGTCGCCGCCGGCGGTCGCCGTCGAGTCGCCGCCGCCCTGCGTCGCGCCTGTGGACGACGACGAGCCGGTCGCGTCGCTGTCGCTGCCGCCAGTCGCGTCGCCGGTGGTCGCGTCGCCGGTGGTCGCGTCGCCGGTGGTCGCGTCGCCGGTCGAGCCTGCGCCGGTGGTCTCGTCGCCGGTCGTCCCGCCCGTGTCGTCGCCGTCCTCGACGCCGCTGATCACGTAGATCCGGTTGTCGTTGGCCGCGGCCGCCAGGAGGTCGTCGCGGCCGTCGTCGTCGACGTCGCCGATCGTGACGACGTCGAAGCCGAGCTGCTCCATCGCCGTCGTCCCGGTGATCGTCCGCAGGAGCGCGCCGTCGGCCCCTGAGTAGACGAAGATGGCGCCCGCCTGCGGGGTCCCGGCGGCGGAGCTGCTGTAGGCGCCGACGGCGATGTCGGCGACGCCGTCGCCATCGCTGTCGCCCCCGCTGCGACCGCAGCCGAGGCCGTCGCCCGCGGCCGCGCCGGCGAAGGTGAAGAGGCGCGCGCCGGTCCGCCCCGACCAGACGTAGGCCTTGCCCGCCGCCGCGCCGCCGCTGCTGTCGCCGTAGTCGCCGCCGTAGACCTCCGGCGCGCCGTCGTCATCGAGATCGGCGAGGCCCGCCGCGAAGAAGTGGCCGAGGTTGCTGCCGCCGGGGTCGGCGACGAGCGGCGGATAGACGTCGCTGCCGTCGACCCCCGAGAGCACGTAGATCGCCCCGCCGTGGCCGGGCGCGCCGGCGACCACGTCGGGGACGCCGTCGTCGTTGACGTCGCCGAGGGGGGCCGCGGCGCCGCCGAGGGCGGACTCCGCCTCGTCGCCGTCGCGGACCCAGAGGAGGCTGAGGTCGGCGCCCGCGAAGGCGTAGACCCGGCCGGCGCCGGCGTGGGCGCTCGAGTCCGCCGGCTCCGGGTCGACGCAGTCGCTGAACCCGTCGCCGTCGAGGTCGCCGAAGGCGGTGTCCGTGTCGCCGTCGCAGTCGTTGTCGATGCCGTCGCACTTCTCG
>JAGQIT010001325.1 GCA_020431135.1 Myxococcales bacterium
TACATGCACGACGGGCAGAACCTGTTCGACCCCGAGTCGATCTGGGGCGGCTGGAAGCTGCTCGAGAGCGCGCCGCCAGGGGTCTTGCTGATCGGCGTCGAGAACACGCCCGATCGCGTCGACGAGTACACGCACGTCGTCGACGACATCGGCGGCGGGCCGATCGGCGGGCTCGGGGACGACTACGCGGATCTGGTGGAGCTGGTCGTTCGTCCGCTCGTCGAGGAGGCCTACGGCGAGGTCGAGCTCGTCGGCGTGATGGGCTCGTCGCTCGGCGGCCTCGTCGCCTTCCACATCGCCGATCGCTACCCCGGGCGCTACGACATGGCGATCAGCATGTCCGGGACGATGGGCTGGGGATCGATCGGGCCCGAGCCGCAGCCGGGGGCGACGATGATCGAGCGCTACGCGGCCGCGGGCAAGCGCTCGACCGCGCTCTACCTCGACTCGGGGGGCGGCGGCAGCTGCCTCGACGCCGACGACGACGGCGTCGACGACGACGGCGACGCCAACGACAACTACTGCGAGAACCTGCAGCTCCGCGACGTGCTCGTAGGGCTCGGCTACACCTACGACGTCGACCTCTGGCACTGGCACGAGCCCGGCGCGCCGCACAACGAGGCCGCCTGGGCCGCTCGCGTCGGCGCGCCGCTGGCGATCTTCGCTGGCCTCTGACCGTGCGGCCAGGTGCGGGCCAACGGCGGCGCGCTGATTTGGCGCGGAGCGCAGTCCTATGCTCATAAGGTCATGTCATTGAAGATCGCCGACGCGCGGCCAAGCACGGCGCTCGGGCGGCGCGTCGACGGCCGCGCTCGCCGTGACCTTCGGCGGCCTTCTCCTCGCGCGCTCGGGCTTCGCCAACCTCGCGTCGGGGATCTCCGAGCTCATCGACCTGACGATCGCCTGGCGCGAGGTCGGCCCGCTCGTCGACGCCGGCGGCCGCAAGCCCGAGCTCCCGCGCTTCCTCCGTCCGGAGCCGAAGCGGGCCCCCGCCGGCGCCAAGCCGCCGCGCTCGGTGATCGACGCGCGCGAGCTGATCTACCGCTACCCCGGGCGCGAGCGGCCGGCGCTGCGCGGCCTCAGCCTCGAGCTCGCCCCCGGCGATCGCGTCCTCCTCGAGGGGCCCTCGGGCGGCGGCAAGTCGACCCTCGCGTCGCTCCTCGCCGGGCTGCGCCGCCCGGACGCCGGCCTCCTCCTCCTCGAGGGCCTCGACGCGCCGACCCACGGCGAGCAGGGCTGGCGCGAGCGCGTCGCCGCGGCCCCGCAGTTTCACCAGAATCATGTCCTTACGAACACCTTCGCCTTCAACCTCCTGATGGGCCGGCAGTGGCCGCCGACCCCCGAGGACCTCGCGCTCGCGCGCTCGCTCTGCGTCGAGCTCGGCCTCGGCCCGCTCCTCGAGCGGATGCCGGCGGGGATGCAGCAGAACGTCGGCGAGACCGGCTGGCAGCTCTCGCACGGCGAGCGCAGCCGCCTCTTCCTCGCCCGCGCGCTCCTCCAGGGCGCCGAACTCGTCATCCTCGATGAGAGCTTCGCCGCCCTGGACCCCGACAACCAGGCGACCGCGCTGCGCTGCGCCTTCGCCCACGCGCCGACGCTGCTGGTGATCGCTCACCCGTAGGGGCCCCGAAGTGCGCGTCTGGGGCGCGCTCGCTGCTCGGCCGCGAGCTCGGCGAGGCCGATCCGAAGACGCGCTGCGATCCTCCCGGGACGCGCCGCCGATCGCGTCTCGCAGCGGCTCCGCGCGGGGCTGGGAGCGGAGCGTCGGCTGTCGCTCCTCGGCGCGTGCCGCCGACGACGCCGCGCTCCGCTCCGAGGGCCGCGAGAGGTCCGCGAAGTGGCGTCGGCGTCGGCGGGCGCGGAGGGTCGTGAGTTGTGGTGTCGCCGCGAGTGCCGACGCTCCGGAGAAGGCCCGTCGGCCCGCGTTGAGGCGACCGTCGATCCGCAGCCGCGGAGGCCGAGCGGGCGGCCTTCGATGAGCGGCGTCACGGTCGTCGTCGATGTCCGAGTCGACCGTCGATCCGCAGCTTCGATGACCGGTCGGTGCTTGGGGCGACTGCCGCGAGCGCCCGTCGCTTGTATCTATGCGCAGACGCGCCGCAGGCGGAGATTCGCCCGCTCGCACGCCGTGCCCGCAGCGCCATTCGCTTCAAGGCGGAGCGCTCGACTTCGCGCGCAGCGCGGTCGCACGCGAGGGTCGGAGCACGCTGAGCGCGGGGCGACCGGCGTCCTCGCTTCAAGACGCGGCCGCGCGCGCGCCCTAGCGTGGCTGACCTCCGTTCTGGTCAGGAACAAGCAAGGAAATGTGTATGTCCACGATCTCCAGCGCCTCGCGCCGCGTCTCCTCCCTCTCCGCTCTCTCCTCCCTCGTCGGCCTCGGCTGCGTTCTTATCGTCGGCGCCTGCGGCTCGTCGATGGATGAGGACAGCGCGTCGGGCCTCTCCGCCAGCCAAGGCGCGAGCGACAGCGCCGCGCATGGCTCCGAGTCGGGCGCCTCAGGCGACTCCGCGACGGGCGTCGGCACCGACGGGACGACCGCGGCGAGCGACGGCTCCGCGTCCTCCGCGAGCGGCGCGACGCAGGGCAGCGACGGCGCGACCGACAGCGACAGCGACGGCGTGACCGCGGGCGAGGAGACGACGGGCGGCGAGGACACGGCGACGACAGGCGGCGAGGACACGACGACGGGCGGCGACAACACGACGACGACGGGCGGCGAAGACACGCCGACGACGGGCGGCGAAGACGCGACGACGACCGGCGGCGACGACACGCCCACGGCCGGCCGCGCGGTCGCCCCGC
>JAGQIT010001326.1 GCA_020431135.1 Myxococcales bacterium
CGCGACGGCAGCGACGGCCAGAGCTACTTCCTCCCCGGCGAGCGCCTGACGATCGGCCGCGCCCGGGGCGATCTCCGCTTCGAAGGCGACGAGTTCATCTCGCCCGAGCACGCCCGCCTCGAGCTGCGCGAGGGGGGGATCTTCATCGTCGATCTCCAGAGCACCAACGGGGTCTTCGTCCGCATCGACGGCTCGGTCTCGGTGTTCCCCGGCGACACCTTCCTCCTCGGCCACCAGCTCCTCCGCCTCGACAACGTCCCGGATCCGCCGAGCGACGAATTCGACGGCGACGGCGTGCGGATCTTCGGCACGCCGCTCGATCCCGCGTGGGCGTGCCTGACGCGCGTCGGCTACGGGGGCGTCGACGCCGAGACCTACTTCTTGCGGGCGGCCGTGATCGTCTTCGGCCGCGAGCAAGGCGATATCCTCTACCGCGATGACGCGTTCATCAGCCGGCAGCACGCTCAGCTCGCGGTCACCGTCAAGGGGACGGCGATGGCGGTCAGCCTCACGGATCTCGACTCGGCCAACGGCACCTACCTGCGGGTGCGCGGCGAGGCGAAGGTCGCGGTCGGCGACATGTTCCGGATCGGCGATCAGATCTTCCGGGTAAGGAAAGACTAGGTGGCCCAGATCGAGATCTTCGCGCGCACCGAGGTCGGCTGCGTCCGCGCCCGCAACGAGGACCGCTTCCTCGTGATCAACCTCGCCACCGGCGATCGCTCGCTGCAGCCGCGCTCGCGGGTCCACGCCCTCGGCCCGCAGGGGACGCTCCTCGCGGTCTGCGACGGCATGGGCGGGGCCGCGGGGGGCGACGTCGCCTCGGCCCTCGCCGCCGACGCGCTCGCAGACGAGATCCGCCCGCACGCGCCCTTCCCGTCGATGGACGCCGCCGAGATCGCCCTCCTCGAGGGCGTGCGTCGGGCCAACCAACGGATCCTCGAGGAGGGGGCCCGCGACGCGACGCTGCGCGGCATGGGCACGACCGTGACCGCGGCGCTCCTCTTCGGGCCCGAGCTGGCGATCGTCCACGTCGGCGACTCGCGGGCCTACCTCCGCCGCGGCCGCAACCTCCACCAGCTCACCACCGATCACAGCGTCGTCGGCCAGATGGTCGCGGCCGGTCGGATAAGCTCCGAGGAGGCGCGCAAGCTCGAGAATCGCAACGTCCTCCTGCAGGCGCTCGGGGTCATGCAGAAGGTCGGCCCGGAGCTCGTGCGGACGACGCTGCGCGCCGGCGACGTCCTCCTCCTGTGCAGCGACGGCCTGACGACGCCGCTGCCGGACGGCGACATCCTCGATCTCCTCCTGCGCCACGAGGATCCGATGCGCTGCTGCCGGGTGCTCACCGAGGCCGCCTGCGCCGCGGGCGGGCCCGACAACATCACCGTCGTCCTCGCGCGCTTCACCGGCGACGGCCTCGAGATCCCGCGGGGGCGCGAGCCCGTCGAGCTCACGCGGCGCCAAGTGACGGTCGGCTGAGATGGGCTGGACGATCGTCACCGGCGGCGCCGGCTTCATCGGCTCGCATCTCG
>JAGQIT010001327.1 GCA_020431135.1 Myxococcales bacterium
CATCGGACGCTAGCTCCGCGAGCACAGGCGTCGCCGCGGGCCCGTCCTGCGTCGCTGCGCCCGATGAGCCGCGCGGACGCGGACCTCGCTGAGCGAGCGTTGGGAGCACGAGCGCCGCGTCGTGCTCTTCGAGCCATCTGGCGCAGCTCGGCGTGGAGTGGAGGTCCCGGACCAAGGCACCCGTCGATGCCCCGCCTGCGCGAGGCCGCCAGTGCCGCGGAGGAAAAGGCCTCCGGTGTGCGGGGCTGCGCCGGTCCGCGCTCGCGCATCGGCGGACCGTGGCCTGGGGCCGGTGGTCGCGGACGTCGGCGGCGGCGTTGCTCGGCGGGCGATCCGGGGTAAGGTTCGGCGACTCGCCGATGCTGCGCCCCCGCTCCGGACGATCCCGCCTCCTCGCCGCCCACGGCCGGCGTCGTCACGCCCCGTCGCCGATCGGCGGCCTTCCGATCCTCGCCGCGTTCGCGCTCGCGGTCGGCCTGACGGGGTGCAAGGAGCCGACCGGGCCCGAGCGCGAGATCTCAGGGGCGCGGCTCTTCTCGCAGAACTGCGCGCGCTGTCACGGAGCGGACGGCAAGGGGGCCGCCGACGCCCCGGCGGGGACCCGCGATCTCACCGATCCCGGGCACATGAGCATGCTCACCGATCAGCAGATCAAGCGGGTCATCCAGATGGGCAAGCCGCCGAACATGCCCGCCTTCGGCCGGCAGTTCGCTGAGCCCTCGATCAAGGTGCTCGTCGCCTTTGTCCGCGACTTGAGCGCGCCGAGGCCTCCGGCCGGCGCCGCTGAGGGCGACGCGCCCTAGAGAGGATGTCGGGGTCCTCGCCGCGCGCACCCACGGAGCCGCAGCGCTGCGCGTGCGGATCGAGCACGGGCCGCCGAGGCCGACACGACGCTCGCACGGGCGGCGCGAGCGGATCGACCAAGCGCAGCGCGACACCGGGTGGTCCTGGCGCTGGCGGGGTCTGACGACGCGACGCGCTCGGACGCAGCGGAGCGCTCGCGGCGGTCGCTGGCGGACGGGAGCCGGCTGAGGATGCGCCGCGACGACGTCGAGCTCCTGTGGCCGGGCAAGTACGACGCCGACGGCCAACGGGCGGCGATCCCGAGCCCCGGTCAGGGGATCACCCCGCTCGCCGAGTACGGCGACGATCCGGGCGCCGGCCTGCTCCTCCACGGCGACAACCTCGCGGCGATGGACGCCCTCCTCGCGGCCGGCGAGCGCGTCGACCTCGGGATCATCGATCCGCCCTTCGCCACCGGCGACAACTTCTCGATCAGCCTGCCGATCGGCGAGGGCGACGAGGTCCACCGCGCGCCGGCCTACAGCGATCGTTGGGAGGGCGGCGTCGCCGGGTTTTTGGCGATGCTCGATCCGCGCCTGCGCCTCCTCCACCAGCTCCTCGCCGACGACGGCTCGCTCTACGTCCACCTCGATCCGACCGTGGCGCACCCGGTGAAGGTGCTCCTCGACGAGATCTTCGGCCCCGAGTGCTTTCAGCGCGAGATCATCTGGCGGATCGGCTGGGTCTCCGGCTTCAAGAGCCGGGCGCGCAACTGGATCCGCAACCACGACACGATCCTCTTCTACGTGAAGGACCCGGGGCGCTTCACCTTCAACAAGCGCTATGTCCCGTACCCGCCGGGCTACGTCCGCCGCGACGGCAAGCCGCCGAAGGGCAAGGGGATCCCGATCGACGACGTCTGGAACGCGGGCCCCGGCGACCTCGAGCTGCGCGGCGCCGACTCCCTCGACTCGATCCAGATTAAGAGCTTCTCGCGCGAGAAGACCGGCTGGGCGACGCAGAAGAACGAGAGCCTGCTCCGGCGGATCATCGACGCGTCGTCACGCCCCGGCGATCGCGTCGCGGACCTCTTCTGCGGCTCCGGGAGCACCCTCGCGGCCGCGGCCTCCCTCGGCCGCCGCTGGGTCGGCTGCGATCAGGCGTCGATGGCGATCCACCTCGCGCGCAAGCGCCTGCGCGAGGCCGGGGCGGGCTTCGTCCTCGCCACGCTCACGCCGGGACGAGGGCAGCGCGCAAACGAAGCGACCGACCAGGGACCGCCGTCCGCGGCCGCGCGCCAGCCCGAGCCCGAGATCCGCGGCGAGGATGCCCTCCTCATCGCCGCACCCGAGCGCGAGCTCTCGCTCGCCGAGCTGCGGGCGGCGCAGGAGCACGCGGCGGCCCGCGGCTGCGCCCGCCTCGAGATCATCGCCCGTCGCTGGGGCTTCGCCGGCGACGCGCTCGCGGGGACGTCCGCGATCGAGACGGCCTGCCTGCACTGGCGCGGCGACGAACCGGCGCTCCCGCGGCCGGCGGTCGACGTCCGCGTCCGCGGCCTCGGACCCTGGACGATCGCCGTCGAGCTCGCGGGCTACGGCCATCGTGCGCCCGGGAGCCCGCCCGACGTCGCCGCTCGGCTCACGCGCTGGGACGAGTGGATCGACGCCTGGGCCCT
>JAGQIT010001328.1:0-5688 GCA_020431135.1 Myxococcales bacterium
GGGCTGTCATAGACGTTCTGGGTGACCTGCGCGGAGATCTGGCCCGGCAGGTCGGAGCGGATACCGGTGATCAACGCGGCCGGGATAACGGAGCCGGCCTGCAGGAGGTACGGAGACGCTGGCGGCTGCACGCGGTCGGGGGCAACCGTGCGGCGGTCGATCGGCCCGGTCAGGAAGGCCTGGCGCGGATCGGTTTCCGGGGTGGCCGCCATTCCACCTCCGGGTGCCGCAGGCGGCAATTGGAACCCGTTGGACGCAGGTGTCCCGGGGCGCGTCTGGAAGAACAGGTCGCTGACACGGGCGGCCTCCAGTTCGGCAAGCCGCTGCTGCTCCGCCGGGTCCATGGTCGGGGGCGCGAGGCTTGGAGCCGCAATGGGCTGGCCGCGTTGCTGCGCGTCGAGGATGCCGCCGCCAAGGTCGCCCGGCAGGGGCGGTCCGAGCCGCGGGATCGCGTCATAGCTGCCGGGCAGATCGCGGAGACCATCGGCGGGCTGGCGGCGATCCGTGGTGATCAGCTCTTCCGGGGCCGGAGTTCGGTCCGGACGTTGCAGCCCATAGATCAGCGCGGCACCGATCCCGAGGCCGGCGACGACGCCAAGCCCTCAAGATCCTCGAGGACAAGCTCGGGGCTGAGCACCCGCGCCTGCGCGGCCCGCTGCTGATCCTCGCGGAGGCCGAGCTCGCCCTCGGTCAGGCCGCGCCCGCGGCCGAGGCGGCGATGCGCGCCCTCGCCGTGAGCACCGATCGTCACGCCCGCGATCGCGGCGCGGCGACGGCTCGCCTCCTCCTCGCGCGCGCCCGCTGGGAGGATCCGAGCGCGCGCGCGGAGGCCGTCCGCCACGCGCGCGAGGGCCGAGCCCTCCTCGCGGACGACGATCGCGCCGCCGCCCGTCTCCGCGCCGATCTCGACACCTGGCTCTCCGAGCACCCGATGCCGGGGCGCGGCTGAGAACCTGTCTCCTAAAACACCCTGCGCGAGCGCCCGTCGGGCGGCCGCATAGCCCCGCGAGGAGCCAAGTATCTAGCCCCACGGGCCGGATGAACGGCGTCCCGGACGTCCCTATAGTCGGGCCATGCATCAACGGGAGACACGCGCGGCGGAGCCTGTGCAGGCGCAATCAGACACGCGCAGCGTGACGCGGGAGGCCGGCGATCCGCAGACGCTCGGCCTCGGGAACCACAGCCTGCTCAACCTCGGGCTGCGGAGCGCAGCGAGGGCCTTCAGCGGGGGAGGCAACCACGCGATCGCGAAGGCGGTCCAGGCCTCGCGCGCTCGCGGACGGACGGCGACGGCGACGTCGACCGCGGAGATCCACGCGTCGGCGCGCCACGGCACCAGCGGCGCCGGCGGAGCCCTCCCGCACCTCTCCGCCATCCAGCGCTCCTTCGGCCCCGACCACGATCTCTCGAACATCCGCGCCTTCGTCGGCGGGGCCGCGGCGACGGCCAGCGCCTCCATGGGCGCGGCGGCCTACGCCTACGGCGATCGCATCGCCTTCGGCAGCGCCCCGAGCCTCCACGTCGCCGCCCACGAGGCGGCCCACGTCATCCAGCAGCGCCGCGGCCTCAGCCTCCCCGGCGGCGTCGGCCGAGCCGGCGATCGCCACGAGCGCCAAGCGGACCAGGTCGCCGCGCGCGTCGTCCAGGGGCGCTCCGCGGCGCCCCTCCTCGGCGGCTCCGCCGGCGCCTCGACCTACGCGAAGAGCGTCCAGGGCAGCCCCGTCGTCCAGCGGCTCGAGGTCGGCGAGCGCCCCTTCTCCGGCGGCTACGCGCCCCTCACCCGCGACCCCGCGTGGCTCGGCAAGGCGGAGGCCTACGAGAAGCGCCTCGGCGTCTACGCCTACAACCACCCGAAGGCGAGGACCGCCCTCACCCGCGCGCTCATGCGGATGGAGGACGTGATCGACAAGGAGTACAAGGTCGCGGAGCTCGACGACGACGCGCGGCAGGACCTCTACCGCCAGGTCTTCACCAAGGACGACGCCGGGAGCGCGGGTCAGGTCGGCAGCGGCCTCGCCTACGACGAGATCACCGACCTCCTGGTCAACGGCAACCTCCGCGAGCGGATGACCGCGTTCTACAACGCGGCCTACTACAACTCCAGCCCGTCGCAGCCGCCGCTCGCCGGCCTCAAGGCGATCGCCGTCGACCTCCTCCTCCTCAGCGAGCAGTCGAAGGAGGACCTCGAGACCTGGACGAGCTACATGTCGTCGATGGTCTTCGGCGGCGACAGCAAGAAGTCGTGGAAGGAGCTCGTCGCCGAGAAGAAGGCGAAGGCGCTCGCGCTCGGGCTCGACGCCGACGACATCGAGAAGAAGCTGAACTTCCTCCACTCGAGCTGGGTGCGCTACGGGGTCAAGCTGGCGACGAGCGCGACGTCCGTCGGCTACAACTTCAGCGACGACCCCTTCGCCCTCGGAAACCTGACCCTTGAGACAGAGAACTACGGCACCGGCGAGATGGCGGTGAGCCAGGTCGGTCGGGTCAAGCGCTCGGCGCCCGACCAGACCGCCGAGAAGCGCACCGCGCAGGACTACGAGGACCTCGGGATCGGCCTCTCCGACCGCGAGAAGCGCTACACGAAGGCCAAGCTCGGCGTCGGCGACGACGTCTACGACACGACCAAGCTGCCGTGGATCGAGGGCCACACCTACTACGCGATGTCGGCCACCAACCCCTGGGTGAAGCGGATCCGCGGCAAGAAGGGGATGCCCGTCGTCGCCGGCGTCTCCGGGACCACGACGCGGATGCTCACCGCCTTCAAGTGGCTCAACTCCGGCGCCAGCCCGCTCGACTTCCGCCTGGCGATCCTCGGCTGGATGCTCCCCGCCTGGGACCACTCGCTCTACGAGATCCTCCGCGGCTCGCACCTCGCCAGCGTCAAGGGGGACAAGGAGAGCGACCTCACCGACGTCGTCGACATGTACATGAACATCCCGCCGCTGACGACCGAGGAGCTGCGGACCCACGTCGCCCACAACAAGCTCTTCCCCCACGAGGAGATCTACCTCAGCAAGATGGAGCCCGACAAGTCGCGGGCGACGGGCTACAAGGCCGTCTTCGGCGACAGCAAGTACGACACCGACCCGACGATCAGCGGCGATCCGAAGGTGAGCAAGGCCCACGCGACGGCGATCTACGGCTACACCTCAGGCATCCACAGCCTGATGAACGCGATCCTCAGCGCGTCCTACTACGACCCCACCGGGTTGACCGGCGCCAAGCTGGTCGTCAACAAGCTCAAGGAGAACGCCAGCCTCCTCTGCCGCGACGCCTACCTGCAGGCGAAGTCGGCGGCAGGTCAGCCGCTGAACAGCGTCGAGCAGGCCGATCTCAAGTACATCAACGATAGCGGGTTCGAGGTCATCAATGTCCTCGAGAAGGAGGAGAAGGACGATGAGTGGACCACCCACTGCGAGGACCTCTCCCTCAGCTACGACGAGGTCAAGACCTACATCAGCACGACGGTCTACCCGTGGATCAGCGCGATGCAAAACCCGCTCTACGAGGAGCTGCTGACCCACATCAACATGACCGTCGAGGGGCTCAAGGACCTCCCGAAGTGCACAGGCCTCGTCTACCGCGGCGACTGGTCGTCGGTGATCGCCTCGCGCTACGAGGAGGGCAGGACCATCACCTTCGGCGAGTTCAACAGCTTCTCGCGCAGACGGAGCACAGCGCTGGAATTCGCCACAGGCGGCTCGAGCTCACACCCGGTCCTCCTGATCGTCCGACTGACGGGCACGGGCGGCCGCGACGTCTCGCGCTTCTCGCAGTACCCCGGCGAGCGGGAGGTGCTGATGATGCCGGGCACGAAGGTGAAGATCACGAAGGTCACCTGGGGGACGACCGCCGACGGCAAGGACCTCAAGATCGCCCAGGGCGAGGAGGTCTGAGGTCACGCCAGGCGGCGGACGAGCGCGTCCGCCAGGCGCCCCGGCGCCGCCTCATCGTGGCGGAAGAAGAGCGAGGGCTCGACGACCTCGAGCTCCGCGAGCACCCAGCGGCCCGAGTCGTCGCGCATCATGTCGACGCGCGCGTAGAGGAGCGGCGCGTGCTCACCACCCGCGGCGGCGACGAGCTCGGCCGCCGCCGCGATCTCAGCGGCGCTGACCTGCGTCGGTCGATCGCTGGCGCCGTAGTCGTCCTGGACCCGGTAGTCGCCGGGCACCGGGATCTTCTGGACCGCGTGCGAGAAGGCGCCGTCGAAGAAGATGAGGCTCGTCTCGCCCTCGGTCTCGACGCGGCGCAGGTAGGGCTGGAGGAGCATCGGCTCGCGCCCGAGGTAGGCGCCCAGGTGGGCCTGGGCGGCGGCGAAGCCCGCCTCGTCGGCGGCGA
This sequence comes from Myxococcales bacterium, assembly GCA_020431135.1. GTDB lineage: Bacteria > Myxococcota_A > Polyangia > Nannocystales > Nannocystaceae > JADJRG01. Next base: position 4,339 of record JAGQIT010001328.1, read on the forward strand.
AGCGCAGGGTCCCGCGGGCGCAGGCGCCGATCTGCGGCTTGATGAACCCGCCGGTCCAGCCGCGCTCCGTCACCGCCGCGGCGACGTCGATGGTCGCCCCCGCGGGCAGCCAGATCGTCGGGGCGAGCGGCGCCCCGGCGCCGGCGAGGTCGCGGAGGTAGCGCTTGTGGGTGTTCCAGCGGACGGTCGCCGCCGGGTTGAAGAGGCGGGTCATGCCCTCGACGCGCTCGGCCCAGGCGATGAACTCGTCGCGCCGATCGCCCCCCTCGCCGTCGTCCCAGTAGTCCCAGGTCGTGCGGATGAGGCAGGCGTCGAAGCTCCCCCAGCGGATCTCCGGGTCGTCCCAGGCGACGACCGCGACCTCCGCACCGCGCTCGCGCAGCGCCGCGTAGAGCGGCAGGTCGTCCTTCTCCCACTCGGGGAGCTCGCGGCAGGAGGCGATCGCGACGCGCATGGCCGGAAGATAGCGGAGCCCGGCGACGCGGCGACCGGCCGCAGGGCGAGACAACGCACGGCGTCGGTGGCAGGATGCACGCGGAGCCCATGCCTCGCCGCGACCGCCCGCCGGAGCCGACGCCGGAGACCCCCAAGCCCACGCCGCCCCACCGCCCGGTGCCGTGGTCGTCGATGTGGTGGCTCCTCGCCATGTTCGGGCTCCTCTGGGCCTGGCAGGCCGGCGTCGACGCCTTCACCGTCCAGACGATCCCCTACAGCGAGTTCAAGGAGCGGGTCGTCGCCGGCGAGGTCCGCGAGATCGTCATCGAGCCCGAGGTCATCGAGGGCCGGATCGTCCGCGGCGACGCCGACGACGACGACGCGAGCGGCGGCACGACGACCGGCGGCGACGCCAAGCCGGCGCCGAAGCGCCCCAAGGAGTTCGAGTTCCGCACCGTCCGCGTCGAGGATCCGAAGCTCGTCGAGGTCCTCGAGGCCCACGAGGTCACCTTCGTCGGCGAGATGCCGCGCCTGATCTCGCGGGTGCTGATCGCCTGGGTCCTGCCGATCGCCCTTATGATCGGGCTGTGGACCCTGATCTCGCGGCGGATGGGCGCCGCCGCCGGGCAGGCGATGAGCTTCGGCAAGTCGCCGGCGAAGATGTCGCCGACCACCGAGACGGGGGTCACCTTCGCCGACGTCGCCGGCTGCGAGGAGGCCAAGATCGAGCTCGAGGAGGTCGTCGACTTCCTCAAGCACCCGCAGCGCTACCAGGCGCTCGGCGCCAAGATCCCCAAGGGGATCCTCCTCGTCGGCCCGCCCGGCACCGGCAAGACGCTCCTCGCCAAGGCGGTCGCCGGCGAGGCCCAGGTCCCCTTCTACTCGCTCAGCGGCTCGGACTTCGTCGAGATGTTC
>JAGQIT010001328.1:5836-7733 GCA_020431135.1 Myxococcales bacterium
CCTCGTCGAGCTCGACGGCTTCGAGGCCAACAACGGCGTGATCCTCCTCGCCGCGACCAACCGCCCCGACGTCCTCGATCGCGCGCTCCTCCGCCCCGGCCGCTTCGATCGCCAGGTCGTCCTCGACGCCCCCGACCACGAGGGCCGGCGCAAGATCCTCGAGGTCCACGCCCGCGGCAAGCCGCTCGCCGACGACGTCGACCTCGACACGATCGCCCAGGCGACGCCGGGCTTCGCCGGGGCCGACCTCGCCAACACGCTCAACGAGGCCGCGCTCCTCGCCGCCCGCCGCGGCGCCGAGGCGATCCACGAGGCCGACCTCGAGGAGGCGATCGAGAAGGTCATCGCCGGCCCCGAGCGCAAGAGCCGGCGCCTCAGCGACGCCGACAAGCGGCGCATCGCCTACCACGAGGTCGGCCACGCCCTCGTCGCCCAGCTCTCCGAGCACGCCGATCCTGTCCATAAGGTCAGCATCGTCCCGCGCGGCCAGGCGGCGCTCGGCTACACCCTCCAGCTGCCCACCGAGGATCAGTTCATCCTCACGCGCTCGGCCCTCGTCGACAAGATCAAGGGCCTCCTCGGCGGCCGCGCGGCGGAGGAGGAGGTCTTCGGCGAGGTCTCGAGCGGCGCCGAGAACGACCTCGAGAAGGCGACGGCGATCGCCCGCCAGATGATCGCCCGCCTCGGCATGGGCGACGCCGCCGGCCTCCCGCAGTGGGGCTACCGCGATCCGTCGCCCTACCTCGGCGGCTCGCCGATCCAGTTCCAGCGCGACTGCGCCGAGGAGACCGCCCGCGAGGTCGACCTCGAGGTCAAGGCGCTGATGGCCGCGAGCTACGCCGCCGCCCGCGAGCTCCTCCACACCCACCGCGCGCTCCTCGATCGGATCGCCGGCGCGCTCCTCGAGCACGAGACCCTCGACCACGACGCCTTCGTCGCACTCGTCGCCGAGGCTGGCGTGGGCAAGCGCGAGACCTGAGCCGCGCGCCCGCTCAGCAGCAGGTCACCCGGCAGAGGAGCTCGTCGAGGTCGAGCGGCTTGTCGAGGATCGCCGCGACGCCCGCGCTCTTCGCCTCCCGGCGCAGCTCCTCCGACGAGTAAGCGCTCATCAGGAGGCAGCAGAGCCGCGGTCGGTAGACTCGGAGGCGAATCACCAGCTCGACCCCGTTGATCCCGGGCATCCGCACGTCGCTGAGCAGGAGATCGAAGTCGAGCCCGCCGCTGATGTCGATCGCGCGCTCCCCGCTATCGGCCGTCGTCGTCGTATGACCCTCATCCTCCAGGAGCTCCGCGAGGTTCTCCGCGAGCTCTTGGTTGTCATCGACGATCAGAATCCGGCGGGCGACAGCGTTCATTCTCGAGCGAGGCTGTGACGGTCCGGTGAAAGGTTAGCCCCTGAGGACCCCCATAAAATCTTCCGTCACGTCGCATTTGTCCGAAATAATTACGCGCTTCTACTGCGCATCTGCCGGTTCTCCGGCAATTTTCGCGCCCCGTCCACCGATCAGGACGCTGAGAGTGCGCCCTCTGCGTCTCTCGAAGCGTCGTCGCCGCCTCGCTTGGTAGAGTCCTGGCTCGATGCCGCAGCCTCCGACGGTCTCTCCCGGGCCCTTCGCGGCCGACCGCGGGCGCCGCGGCGTGCTCCTGATCCACGGCTTCACCGGCTCCGTCGCCGAGACCCGGCCGATGGGCGAGCACCTCGCGGAGCACGGCTGGACGGTCCGCTGCCCGCTCCTGCCGGGGCACGGGACCACCCCCGAGGCGCTCACGCGGATCGATCGCCAGGCCTGGATCGACGCCGTCAGCGGCGCCCTCGACGAGCTCGTCGGCCGCTGCGACGAGGTCTTCGTCGGCGGCCTCTCGCTCGGCTCGCTCCTCACCCTCTGGCTCGGCGCCC
>JAGQIT010001329.1 GCA_020431135.1 Myxococcales bacterium
GGAGCTCGGCGCGCTCGTCGGCGCGGATGTCCCCGGCGACCGTGCCGTAGACGGTGACGACCGGGGCGGCGACGTCGGCCTCGACGACGGCGTCGACGGCGATCTCGACGCGCTCGCGGAGATCGATCCGGCCCTTGACCGTCCCGTGGACGACGAGGCTCTCGTCGCCGGAGATCTCGCCCTCGATGTTGATCGTTCTGCCGATCACGGTGCTCGCCATCTCGGTCCTCCTACTCCTAGCGCGGGCGCACCCGGGCGAGGCCCTCCGGTAGATCGACGTCCATGTCCACGGAGCCGTGGAAGTGGGCGCCGTCGTCGATGACGATCCGCGGCGCCCGGAGGTTGCCGGTGACGTGGGCGCCCGGATGCAAGGTGATCGTCGACGCGGCCGCGACGTCGCCAGCGACCTGGCCGTGGATGTCGGCGCTCTCGGCCTCGACGTCCGACTCGACGTAGCCGCCGTCGGCGACCACGAGGTGCCCGGCGATCTGAATAGTCCCCTCGACCCGCCCCTCGACGACCAGGTCCTCTTCGCCGACGAGGGCGCCGCGGACGGTCATGCGGGGGCCGATGAGGCACGGCGATGAGCTGATGGCGGATGCAGCCATGGGGTTGTCAGCGTTTAGCCGAAAACGCGGCCGCAGGCTAGCAACGCCGCCGCGGCCCGGTCAAGCGAGGGCTAGCAAAGTCGGCGCCCGCCGCCCATACTTCGCCGGTCGTGCCGTCGCCGACCTGGAGCCTCCTCACGTGAGCCGGGAACCCCTCGAACAAGGCCCTGACGCCCCTCCCCTCGACTGCGAGAGCCTCATCTCGTGGCTCTCGCGGTCGGCCAAGCCCGACCGCAGCGCCCACGTCGTCGGCACGGAGCAGGAGAAATTCGGCCTCTGGCTCGGGGGGAAGGATCGCCTGCCGACGCCGATCAGCTTCGCCGAGCACATCGCCCCGACCTTCGAGGGCTTCACCCGCCACGGCTGGCGGCCGACCAAGGACCGGGGCACCGGCGGGGAGATCGTCGCCCTCGAGCGCGACGGGGCCTCCCTCACCCTCGAGCCCGGCGGGCAGTTCGAGCTCAGCGGCAAGCCCCTGCCGACGATCCACGACACCTGCGCAGAGTTCACGACCCACTTCCGCGAGCTCGACGAGATCGCCCGCGAGCTCCAGATCGCCTGGCTCGCCACCGGCTTCCACCCCTTCGCCACCCGCGAGGAGATCAATTGGATGCCGAAGCCGCGCTACGCGGTGATGGGCAGCTACCTGCCGACGCGCGGCAGCTACGCCCTCGACATGATGCTGCGGACCTGCACGGTCCAGGCGAACTTCGACTTCATGGACGAGCGCCAGTGCGGCGAGCGCTTCCGCCTGGCGATGGGGGTGTCGGGGCTGGTCACGGCGATCTTCGCCAACTCGCCGTTCTCCGAGGGCAAGGACCTCGGCTACGCGTCGCTGCGCAGCCGCGTGTGGTCCGACGTCGACCCCGACCGCTGCGGCCTCCTGCCCTTCGCCTTCGAGGATCCGGCGAGCTTCTCCTACGAGAAGTACGTCCGCTACGCCCTCGCCATCCCGATGTTCTTCGTCCGCCGCGGCGGCGTCTATCACCCCTACCACCGGCCCTTCCGCGAGTTCCTGCGCGACGGCTTCACCGACCCGAAGGGCGGCTGGCACCGGGCGAACTTCGCCGACTGGGAGCTCCACCTGAGCACGCTCTTCCCGGAGGTCCGCCTCAAGCCCTTCATCGAGGTCCGCGGCGGCGACTCGGTCGGCTCGGCCTTCGTCTGCGCCTTGCCGGCGCTGTGGAAGGGGATCCTCTATGACGACGACGCCGGCGCGGCCGCCTGGGAGCTGGTCGCCGACCTCGACTTCGCCGGCTTCGAGGCGCTGTGGCAGGAGTGCCGCCAACAGGCGACGCGCTCGCCCCGGGTCCAGCGGCTGGCGTCGCGGCTGATCGCCGTCGCCCGCGAGGGGCTCGACCGCATCGACGTCCGCGACAGCAAGGGCCGCACCGAGGCGCGCTTCCTCGACCGCATCGAGACCCTGGTGAACGCCGGCAAGTGCCCGGCGGAGGTCGCCCGCGAGGTCGTCGGCGACCGCCTCGGCCGCGGCGCAGCGAGCCGCTGCGCGTTCATCGAGGCCTTCCGCTTCGCCGGCCCCGGGACACCCGAGGACGAGGCCGAGCCCGACGCCTAGGCGGCTGTCCGAACAGCCAGGCGTGCGAAGAGGCGGCGCGAGAGCTCGCGTCGCCTCTTCTGTGTGCTCCCCTCGGAGCTTCACCCGGCGCCGCGGACGACGCGGGCGGGGGGCGAGGACCTAGTCGTCGTCGTCGTCGATCTCCTCGAAGTCGTCGTCGTCGATCTCCTCGTAGTCGTCGATCTCCTCGATCTCCTCGTCGTCGATCTCGTCGATGTCCTCGAACTCCTCGATCTCGTCGGCGGAGATCTCCGCCGTCGGCTCGCGCACGGCCCCGTCGTCGACGATCTCCTCGAAGTCGTCGATCTCCTCGATCTCGCTGCCGCGCTTTCGCGGCTTGGCGAGGACGACGACGGCGCTCTTCTTGTCCTCCCTCTTGCGGCGCCGCTTCTCCTTGCGACGGCGCCGCTTCTCCTTGCGCGACAGCTTCTTCTCGACGCGCTCGAGCTCGGGCTTGGGCGCCCGCGGGCTCGCCCCCGAGGGCGCCGCGGCCTGGGCCCGCGACGAGCCCTCGCGGCGCCGGAGCACCGGCGCGTCGGCCTCACGCGCGGCCGCGGCCTCGCGCTCCGCCTGGAGCTCCGCCGCCGCCTTGGCGATCGTCTCGTCGTCGGGGATC
>JAGQIT010001330.1 GCA_020431135.1 Myxococcales bacterium
GGACGAGGGGCCGGACGTCGGCGGCGCCTACGGGCCCTACCGCCAGTCCGAGCGCGAGGGGCTCTACGAGGCCGCGGTCGCCGAGCTCGACGTCTTCGCCTGCTCGTGCTCGCGGCGCGAGCTGAGGGAGGCGGCCGACGCGGGCGACGGCGAGGAGGCGGTCTACCCCGGGACGTGCCGCGACGGCCCGCGCCACCCCGAGCGCCGCCTCGCGCTGCGCTGGCGGACCCCGCCCGGGGTCGTCGAGGTCACGGATCGCCTCGCGGGTCCGCTCCGCCAGGACGTCCGCGCGGAGGTCGGCGAGTTCCTCCTCCGGCGCCGCGATCAGGCCTGGGCCTACCAGCTCGCGGTCGTCGTCGACGACGCCGCCATGGCGATCACCGACGTGGTCCGCGGCGCCGACCTCCTCACGAGCACGCCGCGGCAGGTGCTCCTCTTCCGGGCCCTCGCAGCCGCGGTGCCGCGCTTCGCCCACGTCCCGCTGATCCTCGGGCCCGACGGCGCCAAGCTCAGCAAGCGCCACGGCGCCCCCGACCTCAGCGCCCTCCGCGAGGGGGGCGCCAGGCCCGAGCGGGTCGTCGCGCTCCTCGCCCGCTCGGTCGGCCTCGTCGGCCCGGAGGTCGAGGCCATCCGCGCCGCAGAGCTGGTCGGCGACTTCGACCTCGAGTCCCTCACCGAGGTTTCGGTCGACTGGCGTGATCTCGCCGGCTCCGGGTGATCTTGAGCGTCCGCGGCGGAGCCGGTACAAGGGCGACGACCATGCGCCTCTCGATCTCGACCGTCGTCGCCACGCCCCTGCTCTTCGCCCTCCTCGCCGGCTGTCAGCCGAAGGAGGAGACGGTCCAGCCTGTCTCGGGGCCGAACGCCCCGCCCAACGCCGTGACTGCCGACGCTGACTCCACGAGCCGTTTCACCTACCCCGAGACCAAGAAGGGGGAGACCGTCGACGACTACCACGGCACCAAGGTCGCGGATCCCTACCGCTGGCTCGAGGACGACGACTCGGACGAGACCAAGGCCTGGGTCGAGGCCCAGAACAAGGTCACCTTCGGCTACCTCGAGAGCATCCCGGCGCGGAAGGTGATCACCGATCGCCTGACGACGCTGTGGAACTACGAGCGCTACGGCGTCCCCTACCGCAAGGGCGGCCGCTACATCTACACGCGCAACGACGGCCTGCAGAACCAGGCGGTCGTCTACTGGGCGAAGAAGCTCGAGGACGAGCCCAAGGTGCTCCTCGATCCGAACACGCTCTCGGCCGACGGCACCGTCGCGCTCTCCGGCATGGCGGTCAGCCCCAACGCCAAGCTCGTCGCCTACGGCCTCGCGAGCTCGGGCTCGGACTGGCAGGAGTACCACGTCCGCGAGATCGACTCGGGCAAGGACCACGACGACGTCATCAAGTGGATCAAGTTCAGCGGCGTCTCCTGGACCAAGGACAACAAGGGCTTCTTCTACTCGCGCTACGACGAGCCCAAGGAGGGCGAGGCGCTGAGCGGCACCAACACCAGCCAGAAGCTCTACTACCACCGCCTCGGCACGCCGCAGGCCGAGGACGTCCTGATCTTCGAGAGCCCCGACCACCCGAAGTGGGGCTACAACGGCGTCGTCACCGACGACGGCAAGTACCTCGTCGTCGAGATCTGGGAGGGCTCGGCCGAGAAGAACGCGGTCTACGTCAAGGAGCTCGGCGGCAAGAAGGCGACGACCGCCGGCGGGATGATCGAGCTGCTGCCGAAGTTCGACGCCAAGTACGACTTCATCGACAACAAGGGCAAGACCCTGTGGTTCATGTCCAACAAGGACGCGCCGCGCGGCAAGGTCGTCGCCATCGACCTCGGGAAGCCCGAGCCCGAGAAGTGGGAGACGCTGATCCCCGAGGCCGAGGAGACGCTGCGCTCGGCCAACGTCGTCGCTGACCACTTCATCGCCAACTACCTCAAGGACGCGCACAGCCAGGTCAAGATCTTCGACCTCAAGGGCAAGCTCGTCCGCGAGGTCGAGCTCCCGGGGATCGGCACCGCCTACGGCTTCGGCGGCGAGCGCAAGGACAAGGAGACCTTCTTCATGTTCACCGGCTACACCACGCCGGGGAGCATCTACCGCTACGACGTCAAGAAGGGCACGAGCGAGCTCTTCCGCGAGCCCAAGGTCGACTTCAACCCGGCCGACTACGTCACCGAGCAGGTCTTCTACAAGAGCAAGGACGGGACCCAGATCCCGATGTTCCTCACCCACAAGAAGGGCCTCCAGCGCGACGGCACGAACCCGACCTTCCTCTACGGCTACGGCGGCTTCAACATCGCGATCACGCCGTCGTTCTCGGTGTCGAACCTCGCGTGGATGGAGATGGGCGGGGTCTTGGCGGTGGCCAACCTCCGCGGCGGCGGCGAGTACGGCGAGGCCTGGCACGAGGCCGGGACCAAGCTCAACAAGCAGAACGTCTTCGACGACTTCATCAGCGCCGCCGAGTGGCTGATCGACAACAAGGTGACGGCGCCGGCGAAGCTGGCGATCGGCGGGCGCTCGAACGGCGGCCTCCTCGTCGGCGCGACGATGACCCAGCGCCCGGACCTCTTCAAGGTCGCGCTCCCGG
>JAGQIT010001331.1 GCA_020431135.1 Myxococcales bacterium
AGGGGCGGCGTCGCGTCCATGACCGAGCGGTGACGATCGCACGTGAGGACCCGCGGCGGCAAAGGCCGGCGCCGGAGCTCGTCGACGACGCGCTCCGAGGTGCGCGCGCGCTCACGCAGCACCGCTCGGTGGCGCAGGCGGAGCGCGGGCGCAGGCCTCGGGGGGCGCCGCCGATCCTCGGGGGCGCGCCCTTGCGCCCGCCGGAGGCGGCGGGCAAGCTGGCGGGGTGAGCGACGATCGCGAGCTCCTGGCGGCCTGGCGGGCGGGCGATCTCAGGGCTGGCGAGGCGCTCTTCGACCGTCACATCGCGTCGATCCACCGCTTCTTCAAGAATAAGCTCGGCGACACCGACGCGATCGAGGACCTCGTCCAACGCACCTTCATGGCCTGCGTCGAGGGCCGCGACCGCTTCCGCGAGGACGCGAGCTTCCGCTCCTACCTCTTCGGGATCGCCCACAACCTCCTCTGCGATCACTTCCGCGAGCGCCGGCGCGGGCGTCGGGCGCTCGACTTCGAGGCGCTCTCGGCCGTCGATCTCGGCGTCGGTCCGCTGACGGTGATCGGCCAGCGTCGCGAGGTCCGCCTCCTCCTCGAGGCGCTGCGCAGGATCCCGCTGCGCTTCCAGGTCGTCCTCGAGCTCTCGTACTGGGAGGACATGACCTCCTTCGAGATCGCCGACGTCCTCGGCCTCCCGGCGGCGACGGCCCGCTCGCGGCTGCGGCGGGCGCGGGAGCTCCTCGGCGAGGAGATCGCCGCCCTCGCCGGCAGCGCGGAGCTCCGCGAGAGCACGACCGCCAACCTCGAGCGCTGGGCCGAGGAGCTCCGCGTCGGCTGGCTGCGCGACGACGACGACGGCGACGACGGCGACGACGACAAAAAGCGGCCGCGCGGGCGCTCGCGTCGGCGCAAGTGATCGCGATCATCGGCGCCGGCGCTGTGCCGCCGCGCACGATCGTGACAGCGTTGTCGCGGACGCCTGGCGCGGCTGTCGGAATGTCACGCCTACGGCCTATTCAACCGCGCCTAGTTGAAACCGATAAGCGCCCGAGAACACAGGCGATTTCTCCGAGGTCCGCGGCCGAGAGTGACACTTGCAGCGGTTGTCCACCATGACTTACCGCGACGCCCTCATCCACTCCATCAGCGCGCTCCTCTTCCTCCTCGCCGGGTGCTCGACGATCGACGACCCCGGCGCGCACGAGACCGCCGACAACCCCGACGACCCGGACGATCCTGGCCCCGAGGACATGATTCCCGAGGACATGGAGCCGGAGCTGATCTGCGCCGAGCACCAGCTCGACCTGACGATCGGCGAGGCCGCCCCGTCGGGGCTCTCGGCAAAGGACGTCGTCGAGCGCGCGCAGGCGATGGTCGCGGGCCAGGTGACCTTCTTCGACGAGGACGCCTCCGGCCTCTCGATCACCGTCCACTACGTCGACGCGCCCTTCACCGTCATCGACGCCGACGGGACAGAGGAGGGCTGCGCGCCCTGGACCCTCTTCCGGATCCCGGTCGAGCTCCTCGTCCGCAGCGAGGACG
>JAGQIT010001332.1 GCA_020431135.1 Myxococcales bacterium
GCCGTCGGCGACGAGCGCGTCGATCGCCCGCTCGAGGAGCGCCGGCGCGTCGCGGCCGACGACGAAGCCCTCGAGCGGCACGCAGACCCGCTCGTTGAAGACGACGAGGTGGACGACGTCGCCGCGCTTGAGCTCGTCGACCATCCGCCGCAGCCCGCGCTTGAGGTAGTTCATCCGCCCCTCCTCGCGCATCGAGCCCGAGCGGTCGACGACCAGCGCGAGGTTGGCGTTGCGCCGCGCCGCGCGGTCGATCGTCCGCCCCTGGATCGCCAGCGCGAGGTCGACGCTCCCGGGCGAGCCAGAGCGCGGCGCCAGGCTCGGGAGCACCGAGAAGTCGTCGCCGGGCGCCACAGGGGCCGACTCGAAGGAGAAGTAGTTGAGGAACTCATGCGGCCGCAGGAGGCGCGGGTCGATCGGGAGGTCGCGATCGATCGCGTAGAGGATCCGCTGCGCCGCCGACAGGCTCATCGTGTCGTCGTTGGACAGGTAGACGGCCTCGCCCCAGCCGCTGTCGACGTGGACCTTCGGCGCCTCGACGTGCGGGGGCGCGAGGCTCACCCCCGAGGTCCCTGCGAGGCGGATCCCCGAGGCGTCCGCGCTCGCGGTCGGCGAGAGATCGACGACCGACGTGAAGTCGCGGCTCTGTCCGCCGACGGGGATGTTCTTCGCCTGGTCCATGCTCACCACCGAGGTGACGCCGCCCTGCGGCTCCGCCGGCTCCTCCGGCTCCGGCTCCGCGGCGCAGGCGTCGATCCGATCGATCACCGGCGCGAGCTCGGCGAGCGGCTGCGGCGGCGCCTGGACGCGCGCACGCGGCGGGTGCGTCCGCGGCGTGAAGACGTGGGCGGGGCCGGTGTAGGGCTCGGAGGAGCCCCCCTTCGGATGACACCCGGCGACCAGCATCGACAGCGTGATCGCCGACGCGGCGCCCCAGACCCTTCGCATGATCCCCACGCGGTCATCGTACGGGATCCCGCCGGAGCCGACGAAACCATGTCGCCGGGCCGACGCCAGGCTCCTGTCGTGTCCTGAGGAGTGAACACCGCGGGCGCCGAGATCGCGCGGCTACGCCGGCTGACACGCTCCGTTCTCGCAGATCACGGCCGGCGAGTCCCCCTCGCAGTTGCAGTCGCCGCCGCAGTTGGCGTCCATCCACGCCTGGCCGAGGTCGTCGAGCTCCTCCTGCGAGACGCTCGAGTTGAGGGCCTCCCAGCACTGCGCCGACGGCAGCTCGCACGCGCCGACGAGCGCCTGGCAGTCGCCGTCCTCGACGCACTTGGCGCTGTTGGGATCCTCCACGAGCGCCTGATAGGCGGCGTCGATCATCGCGCACAGGTCGACCTCCACGCACTTGGCGACCTCCTCGACCACCTCGCACGCGGTCGTCGGCGCGCAGGCCTTCTCGACCTCGCAGCCGTCCACGCAGTTGATCGCGACGGCGATGTCACCGTCGACGCAGCTCCCCCCGCCGTCGCAGGGGACGTCGCACCCGTCCGTGCCCGTCCCCGTCGTGGTCGTCGTGCCCGCGCTCGCGCCCGTGCTCGCGCCGCCCGACGTGGAGGATCCCGGATCCGTCGCCCCGCCGGTCGTGATCTCGCCGCCCGAGTCCGTCGCGCTCCCCGACACCGACGTCGTCGACGTCGCGTCTGCGGTGCCGCCCGCAGCGCCCGATCCGTCGCCGCCCGTCGTGTCGACGTCGCCGCCCGTCGTCGTCGTCGTCCCGCTGTCAAACGCGCTCGCGTCGTCGATGAACGCCGGGTTGAACTTCGAGCACCCGGGCGCCGCCAGGGCGAGCGCGACGAGGGCGACCCCGAGGCCCGCGGCCCGCCGTCCGGGCGCGGGCTTCGGCGACGCCCTCGTCACGATCCGCCCAAGACGGCAGGCCCGACGGAGGCAGCCCGACAGGGTCTCATAAGCCAAGGCACGCATATTTGTACGTGCCCCGACGCGGCGAAATCTGACACCCAAAAATCGCCGACCGCCCCGATCGTCAAACGCCGCGGCCCGCGACGTCGAGCAGACCGCGGCAGGGCCCCGCGGGATCGAGGAGCGGTTCCTCCGGTCGACGCGGCGAGACGATAGCCGCGCTCACGGCGACCGCCGTCCCTCAACCCCCTGGTCAGGGAGCACGCGCAGACCCTCGCGGATCCGGTTTGTCCGTTGATGTTCCTGGCCCGAGCCGGGATACTTCCGCGGTGCGGTCCGACGAGCCAGCCGACGAGCCCGACGACTGGGAGCTGCTGTTCGCATGGTTTGACGGCGACTCGCGGGCGAGCGAGCGCCTCGGCGCCCGCTACTACGGGCTGCTGATGCGCTTCTTCCTCAACAAGACGCGCAACCCCGAGGACGCCGCGGATCTGGTCTCGGAGACGCTGCTCGCGTGCGTGGCCAGCAAGGGCCGGGTGACGCGCAGCGGGGCGTTCCGCTCGTACCTCTTCGCGATCGCCATGAACAAGCTGCGGACGTACTACCGCAAGCAGGTCAAGCGCAGGCGCGAGCTCGACGACTTCGCCGAGCTCTGCGTCGCCGACGCGCACCCGCGCTCGCCGCCGTCGCTCCTGGCGCGCGCCGAGGAGACGCGGCTGCTGGTCAAGGCGCTGCGTCAGCTCTCGCTCGCGCAGCAGATGGTGGTCGAGCTCAGCTACTTCGAGGGGCTGCGCGGCCGCGAGATCGCCGAACTGCTCGGCGTGCCGGAGTCCACCGTCCGCACCCACCTCGAGCGCGGTCGCAAGCGCCTGGTCAAGATCACGCGCGAGCTCGCGGAGAACCCCGCGCTCGCCGAGTCGACGATCTCGGGGCTCAGCACGTGGGTCGAGGATATCCGTCAGAACATCGGCCTGACGCCGGACAGCTGAGCGCGGCCAGGCCCGGCTGCGCGCCCCTCGGGTGCGCAGCGCGGGCGGACGAGGGCGCGCCTCAGTTGCAGTGGTCGAGGTTGTCGTCGTAGTTCCCCACGGGGTGGGCGGTGAAGTAGCCGGACCCGAGGTACCAGTAGTCCTGGTCGCTCTGCTCTTCGAAGTGGTAGCCGAAGGAGAAGCTCGTGAAGCTGAAGCCCCAGTAGAGCAGGTACGGCGTGCCCCAGTGCTTCATGCTGCTGGACACGGGGAACATCGGCACCGGGTCGTTGCCGGCGACCCAGCGCATCTTGCGGATCTTGCTGTGGTACTTGTCGGCCAGCGTGGTGTCGAACACGTGCGGCTCACCGTATGTCTCAACGTGCATGTACGATGAACTATATGTGCTCGGCGAGGACTCGTAGAGGAAGGCCGCGAGCAGACTTGCGACCGCGCCGCCGCGGCTGTGGCCGGTGATGTACAGGCGCTCGCACTCGCCGTTCTCGACCATGTCCTTGAGGGTCGAGACGAGGCCGATGTCCACGAGATCGTCGTAGTCCGACTTGAACTCCGTAGAGCACTTCCCGCCGAGCGCGCCGCAGGTCTCCATGTCGGCGCTGAGCGAGGCGATCTTCTCCGCGTCGCTGTCCGAGCCGCGGATCCCGACGATGCAGCGCTGCGGCGAGATGAAGTTCGGCGAATAGCCGACGATGTGCGCGTAGGAGCCGCCGCTGTCGAAGGTGTAGAGGGTGTCCAGGAAGAGCTTGTCCGAGTAGTCCGGCGGGTCGAAGTAGGCGCCCTGAGCCACGTCGATGAGCATCTGGCTCTGGCCGCAGTTCTTCGACGCGCTGACGCCGTTGCTCGGCGGCTCTTGCGTGGGCGCGACGGCCCGCAAGCACGCCTCGCTGACCGCGCCCTCGGCGAGGACGCACGCCTCATTCTCGCCGCCGAAGGCGAAGAGGTCGCCCTCTCCGCAGGCCTCGGCGACGTCCGAGGCCTCGCACAGCGAGGCCTGCTCCGCCTCGAGGCACAGGACCTGGTCGGCGAGGAGCTGCAGTTCGTCGTCGGTGCAGTCGTCGAAGCCCGCGGGGTTGAGCTCGGTCCTGTCCTCGAGGATGTCGCGGGGGTCCGTCGCGGTCTCGGTCTCGGACGGATCCGCGTCGCAGCCCGCGGTCGCGGCCAGGAGCATCGTGGAGGTGAGGAGGGTCGAGAGGAGGTGCAGGTGATCGCGGAACATGTCGGTACTCCATCTGTGCGGGCGCCTTGACGGCGCCGGGCTTCGGCGCTCGTCGGCGCCGCTCATCTGGGGAATACCGACGCGCCCCGAACCGTCTCAGCGCGGGCGAAAGAACCTGAAAAAATTCTGCTACGTGCGCTCCTCAGGCCGAGAGCGACGCGAGCGCGCCCCCCAGCCGAGACGCTCGACGCGGACGAGGCAGCACGCCGGCAGGTGGGAGCCCGCGGTCGCCCGCAGCGTCGGTGTCGCCCCGCGCGTTTAAGGTCGACGCGAGCGCCCTACGTCGCGGGCGCGAGGAGCGGGTCACAGACCTCGGCGGCCTCGGGGTACGCGTCCTCGAAGGGCGCGAGGCGCTGACAGCCGACGCGCGCCAGCTCGCGCGGCGGGATGGGCCATGTGATGGCGCCGCCAGCCTCGCGCAGACCGACACGATCGGAGAGGTCCGTCAGGCGCTCACCTGTCTCGGGGTCCCATATCTTGGCGGTCGTGTCGTCGCTGGCGGTCGCCAGGGTCGCGCCGTCCGGAGAGAACTGGATGACGTTGATCGCGCTTCGATGGCCGCGCAGGGTCGAGACGAGCGCGTGCGAGGAGGTGTCCCAGACGCGCGCCGTGGCGTCTTCGCTGGCGGTTGCGAGGCGCGTGCCGTCCGGCGAATACGCCAGCGCGACGACCTCGTTCGTGTGCCCCTCGAGCGCGGCGAGGAGCTCGCCGGAGGTCGCGTCCCACACGCGGGCGGTGCGGTCTTGACTGGCGGTGGTGATGCGCGCCCCGTCCGGCGAGAACGCCACGCTGGAGATCGGCCCGCGATGCCCCTCGAGGGCGCGGAGGAGCTGACCCGAGGCCGCGTCCCACACGCACGCGGTGCGATCCCAGGAGGCCGTGACGACGCGCGCCCCGTCCGGCGCGAACGCCAGCGCGGCGACGGTGTCCTCGTGGCTCCGAAGCGTGTGGAGGAGCTCGCCGGACGCCGCGTCCCACACGCGCGCGGTCTTGTCGACGCTCCCGGTGGCGATGCGCTCTCCGTCCGGTGAGTACGCCACCGCGACGACCACGCTCTCATGGCCGGCGAGCGTGACGCGGGGCTCGCCCGTGGCCGCGTCCCAGACGCGCGTCGTCCGATCGAAGCTCGTGGTGGTGATGCTCGCGCCGTCGGGCGCGAACGCCAGCTTGAAGGCCGAGTCCGCGTGCGTCAGCGTCTGGAGGAGCTCGCCAGAGGCCGCGTCCCAAACGCGCGCGGTGCCGTCGAAGCTGGCGGTGGCGATGCGGTCGCCGGCGGGCGAGTAGGCCAGCGCCTTGATCGTGTTCTCGTGGCCTGTGAGGGTGAGGATGAGCTCGCCGGAGGCGACGTCCCAGACGCGCGCGGTTCGATCGTCGCCAGCGGTGGCGACGCGCGCTCCGTCCGGCGAGTACGCCAGCGCCGCGACAACGCTCTCGTGACCCGCGATCGTCGCGATCGTGGTGTCGAGCGCGGCGTCCCAGAGACGCGCTGTCTGATCCGCGGAGGCGGTGAGGATGCGCGCCCCGTCGGGTGAGTACGCCACCGCGACGGCCTCGCCGCTGTGGCCGACGAGCGTGGCCAGGTGGTCGCCAGAGTCCGCGTCCCAGACGCGCGCGGTGTGATC
>JAGQIT010001333.1 GCA_020431135.1 Myxococcales bacterium
TGCTGCGGGAGCTGGCCGACGTGATCGTCGTCGGCGCGGGCACTGCCCGTGGCGAGGGCTACGGGCCGCCGGGCAAGCGCGACGCGCGGATCGGCGTCGTGACGCGCCGCGGCGGCGAGGCGCTCGACGAGCGCGGGCGCCGGGGCGCGGCGGAGGTAGACGCGGATGCAGCCCCCGCAGGGGAGGCCCACGGCGCCCGCTTGCGTGTCCGCGATCGCGTAGCGCAGGAGGGCATGCGCGTCGGCGTCGCCCCGCCCGAGGAGATCGATCGCCGCCTGAATGACGGCAGGTTCCACGCAGCCGCCGGAGACCGCGCCCCACGACCGACCCGAGGCGCCGATGACCATCTGGCTGCCGAGCGGACAGGGTCCCGATCCGTCGATCGCTATGAGGGTCGCAAGGGCGACCGCGTCGCCGCGCGCCCGCAGGTCGGCGATCGCCGCCCAGGCGTCGGCGCTGTCGAGCGTCGCCGGGCCCAGCGAGGCGGGCGTCGACGTCGCCTCGGGCCCGCCGCGGGACGCCCCCGCGAGGGCCTCGGCGAGGGCGCGCCACGGGAGCAGCGCGCAGCCGTGGCGCGAGGGGAAGGCGGCGACCGAGGCGAACGCGGCGACAGGTGCGTCCGCGGCCGGCGTGGCCCCGCCGAGAACCGCCTCGAGCGCGGCCATCCCCTCCTCGAGCGCAGCGATCGGGCGCCCGCGCAGGTGCTCGCAGAGCACCGAGGCGGAGGCGACACACACGGCGCAGGCCGCAGCACGAAAGCCGATCGCCTCGAGTCTCCCCTCCTTGACGACCGCGCCGATCTCCACCTCGTCACCGCACAGCGGGTTCGCCTGGCGCGCGCTCACGGACGGCTCGGCGAGCAGCTCGGCGTGCTTGGGCGCCTTGGCGTGGGCGAGGAGGAGGTCGTTGTAGAGCTGGTTCATGGTGGAGGCCTCCCGTCGAGTGATTGGCGGCGCCGCGGCGCGGTCATCCGTGACTGACGTCGCGCCCTCGTCCTCACCGCGCCGACGCGCCGACGGTCGCGATCGCGGGTTCATCGCCCAGCTCCCCCGAACACCCGCTGCACCTCCGCGATCCCGGCGACCAGGCGCTCGACGTCGCCGCGATCGTTGAACACGCCGAGCGAGGCCCGCACGGCGCTGGTCTGACCGAAGCGGCGGAGCAGCGGCTGGGCGCAGAGGTGACCGGCACGCACGGCGACGCCCCTGCTGTCGAGGATCGAGGCGACGTCGTGGGCGTGGACCCCGTCGACCACGAAGGAGAACACGCCGACGCGCTCCCGCGGCCGGCCGAGGAGCGTCACGCCGCGGCGCTCGGCGAGGGCGTCCTCCGCCTCGCGTACGAGCTGCCGCTCGCGCTCCAGGTCGCGGTTCTCCGCGAGCCATCGCAGCGCGGCGGCGGTCCCCGCCGCCCCCGGGAGGTTCGCCGTGCCGGCCTCCAGGCGCCCCGGGCCGTCGACGTAGCGGACCTCGCCGCGGTCGAGATCGAGGCTCACGACCGCGCCGCCGCCGACCACGAGCGGCTCGGTCTCAGCCCAGCAGCGCTCACGCGCCCACACGAACCCGAACCCCGGCGGCCCATAGGTCTTGTGCGCGGAGGCCACGTAGACGTCGCAGCCGAGGCGCGAGAGGTCGATCGGCAGGTGCGCGAGGGCCTGGGCGCCGTCGACGACGAGGAGCGCCCCGGCGGCCGCCGACGCCCGGATCGCGGCCGCGACCGCGGCGATCGGCGTGACCGCCCCGGTGACGTTGGAGACGTGCGTGAGCGCGACGACGCGGGTCCGCGGCCCGAGGACACGGGCGAGGTCGTCGAGGTCGAGCTCCCCCGACGCGGTGCAGTCGACCACCTCGACGGTCACGCCGCGGAGCCGGAGCCACGGCAGGAGGTTGCTGCTGTGGGCGTCACGGCCGACGACGACCACGTCCCCCTCCCCGAGGCGCGGCCCGGCCCAGCCGGCGGCGACGAGGTTGAGCCCCTCCGTCGCCGAGCGGACGAAGACGAGCTCCTCGGCGCGGGCGACGAGCGACGCCGCGATCGCCTCGCGGGCCGCGGCGAGGGCCTGCGTCGCGGCGAAGCCGAGGCGATGGAGGCTGCGTCCTGGGCTCCCGCCGAGGGCCATGGCCTGGGCGACGGCGTCGAGAACAGGCCGCGGCGTCGGCGTGGTCGCGGCGCAGTCGAGGTACGTCAGCCGGTTCGCCGGGTCGTCGCTGCGGAGCGCGGGGAACGGACTTCGGAGATCCATCGACAGGGCTGCGCTCGCTCAACGCGGATTGTAGCCTAGATGGGTTTGGCGGCGCTGATGCTTGCGCGAGCGAAGGCGAGATGGCGACGAAGGCCCCACCCGGGACCCGACTCTCTCCCATCGCTCCGCTCTCCCCTCCTCCGGGACGGAGACCCCTGTCCGCGCTCGTCACGGGCAACGAGGCAAGGCGTCGCGTCGCTCAGCGACCCGCGACCTCGAGCTCCTCACGCCACGCCTCGTTGATCGCCAGCGCTCCGGCCTCGAGCGCGCCGCGGAGCGCGGCGGCGTCACCGAGGGAGTCGATCACGACATCCGACGGCGCGGTGAAGCTCGCGTGGGCCTGGAACACGGGGTGCGAGCGCGGCGTGATCGAGAGGATCACGCGGCGCTCCCCGCTCTCGGGATCGACACGGACGAGGAGCGGCCCCCCCTTCGCCTCTTCGACGACGAGGCCGTGCTCCGCCGGCGTGAAGACCTCCGTGCAGCTCACCTGGAGGAGAAATCGCCGCTTCTTCACGTTGACCTGAAAGATCGGGAAGGAGCGGCGCCTCAGCGCGACGAGCCCGCTCTCGCGGAGGAACGCGTCGAACGCCCGGAGCAGAGCGACGCGCCCCTGAGAGAGCACCGCGTCAATGGCGTCCGCATCCATGATGGCTCCTCGACGTACCACGGAAGGAGGCCGCACGCGGGAGCTAGGCGTCGGGATCCTGCGCGGACTACGGGCACGGCGGCGCCCTGTAATCTCCCGCGCGCGCGAGACATCTCCGGGGGCGAGGTGCTGGCGTCCGCGAGGTCGCGGCGCGCGGGCCCTCGCAGACCCACACAGCGACACGCGAAGAGAGTCGATCATGAACACCCATCGCCCCACCCTCCACCCCCTGAGGAATCGGACCG
>JAGQIT010001334.1 GCA_020431135.1 Myxococcales bacterium
TCGATCCACGTCGACATCCGCTACGTCCTCTGGATCATGGACGCGGTCGATCACGCTGAGCACCTGATGACCGAGATGGGCGTCACGCCGTCCATCGACTAGCGCTCGCGTCACTTCACGACGTGACCGAAGGGCCCGCTGCGGGCCCTTCGTCGTTCTCCGGCGACCGCGAGCGCGAGACACCGCGCTCGGGACTTGCCCCGCGCCGAGACGCCGCCAAACCTCGAAAGCGCACCACCACCTCGAGGACGCGAGAACGACGAGAGCCCGCCTCAAGGAGGCGGGCTCTGTCTCGCTCGCCAGAGGCGATGAGCGCTAGGCCTGGCGACGGCGGCGGGTGAAGCCCCACAGCCCCGCCCACAGGCCGATCGCCAGCGCGCCCTGGTAGTCGTCGGCGACGGCGCACCCCTTCGAGCTGCCGCCCGGCGAGCCGCCGATCTCGTCCGGTCCCTCGCCGCTCTCGCTCGGCGCGCTGTCGTAGCTCTCGCTGCCGCTGCCGTAGCTGAAGTCGTCGTCGTCGTCGCTAGGAGAGGTTCCGGAGCTCGATCCGCCGCCGCTCCCGCCCGACGAGGACGACGATCCGCCGCCGGTCGTCCCCTGCTTGCGACGGTCGCGCTCCTCCTTGTACTTCTCGGGGTACGGCGGGAGCTGGCCGCTCGGGCGCGGGCGAGCGTCGGCGACCTTCTTCCACTTCGACGGGATCGGACCGCCCGCCGGCGGCTTGTTCGGGCTGAGGATGTAGGCCGCCCGGCGGTTGCGCTCCTCGTCGACGTTGTCGCCGGTCGGCACCGCGAGCCCGTCCTCACCCATGCCGGCGTAGTAGATCTCGCACCACACGCCCTTGTTCTTGAAGTACTCGGCGATCGCCTTGGCCCGCTTGTCGCTGAGCTTCTTGTTGTCGCCCGCCTTGCCGACGGTGTCGGTGTAGCCGACGATGTAGAGCTGCGCCTCGAGGTTGGCGCCGACCGCCTTGTTGGCCTTCTCGAGGCCGGCGAGCTCGTGCATGGCGATGATCGCCGCCTCCTCAACGTACGCCTCCTGGTCGCCGCGGATCGCCGCCTTGCCGCTGTCGAACTTGATGTTCGTGTGCGGGATGTCGACCGACCAGGGGACGCGCATGTCCTCGGCGGTCTGGTTGGCGGTGCCGACGACCGAGAGCTTGATCATGAAGACCTCAGCGTCGCTCTCCCAGCGCAGGGACAGGCGATCGCCGGCCTTCGCCCCGCCCTGCCCCTGGTCCTCGTACATCACGTTGCCTTCGCTGTCGTAGACGGTGAAGGTGTAGGACTCGAGGTCGAAGGGGACGCGATAGGCGGCGCGCTGCTCCTTGATCTCCTCGAGGCCGAAGAGCGCCTCGAGCTTGCCGCCGCCGACGGTCTTTGCCGCGGACGGGCGGATCACCTCGAAGTCGCCGCTGCCGCTGATCGACCCCTCGATGTTCACCGAGTAGGCGACGCGGTCGCTCCCCTGCATCCACTTGACCGTGTAGCTCTGCCCCGACTTGAGGCCGTTCACCGACTTCTTGACGGTGGTCTTGCCGCCCTTGATCACGATCTCGAAGGGACCGACGTCCTGGTTGGCGGTCAGGACGAATTGGGCCTCGCCGTTCGGCGCGGTCTGACCGTTGTACTGATAGCTGAACGGGTCAGCGATCCAGAGGGCGAGGAGGAGGCCTGCGAGGGTCGACATCGGCATTGCAGTAGGCTCCGAGCGCAGCTTTGAGCAGGACGCACGGTACCACGTCCGCCGCCGGCAGGGGAGCAAGCGCGGCCCGCGAGGATCGCTTGACAGCGACGCCCGGCGCTCCTATCAGCGCGTTATGGGTAAGGTCGTCACCGGAGCCCTCCTCGCCTCCCTCGCTTGGGGCGCCGCCTGGTGGCTCCTCCGCCCGCCGGAGGTCGTCGAGTCGGTCCCCTGCGACGATCGCTGCGGCGAAGGGACCGAGTGCGTGGATGAGGTCTGCCTCGTCGCGGCCGCCGAGCCCCCCGAGGAGGAGACGCCGAAGTCGAAGCGCAAGCGCAAGCGTCGGCGCCGAAAGGGTACGCAGGGCAACGCCGGCGACGAAGCTGACGCGGCGGTAGAGGACGGCGAGGCCGAGGCGGCCGCCAAGCCGATCGTCGACGACAGCCACATCCCGCAGTTCTCCAACGCCCCGCAGGCCCTCGACATGAACGGCGGCTCGGAGCGCCTGACCGACAGCCAGGTCTCGGCCGCGGTCCGCAAGCTCACCCCCAAGTTCCAGCGCTGCATCGGCGACGCCTCGACCGGCGGCGCCGAGCTCCGCGGCAAGGTCAAGATCACGGCCCGCGTCGTCGGCAGCGGCAAGGCCACCCAGGTGTCGGCGACCGCCCCGGCGGTGATCCGCGACAGCGGCGCGATCCCTTGCATCCGCAAGGCCGTCTACGACCACCGCTTCCCGAGCTACGACGGGCCGTCGATGGGCGTCGACCTGACCTTTGAGGTCGACTGAGCCGGCGCCCTACTCGAAGGGCATCGCGTCGACCGGCAGCTTCGACTTCGCCTTCGGCTTCGACTTCTTCGCCGTCGACTTCGTGCTGTCCCGAGGGGCAGCGAGCTTCTTGCGCTCGGACGAGATCAGCGTGTCGAGGGCGGGGTTGATCGCCTTGGCGCGGCGGTAGTAGTCGGTCGCCGCGTTGTCGTCGCCCTGGGCCTCCGCGCACAGGCCGAGGCCCATCAGCGCCCGCGCCTCCTCGTTGCCCTTGGTCCCGAGGAGCTTCTTGTAGGCAGCGGCCGCGTCGCCGCAGCGGCCGCGCTGGCGATCGCTGTCGGCCTGCTGGAGGAGCGAGCGCAGCGCGTCCTTGTCGTCGGCATCGACCGCGTCCTCGTCGGCCTCGGCGAAGGGGTCGTCCAGGCCGCCGCCGCTCGCGGGCGCGTCGGACTTCGCCGCCGACTTCTTGCTCTTTGTCATCGGCATCGGCGCGCGCGCCCGCTTCGGCTCGGACTTCGACTCCGGCGCAGGTTCGGCCTCGACCTTCGCCTCCTCGATCGCCTCGGCGTCGTCGCCGTCCGCGACGGACGCATCGGTCGGCGGCGCGGCGGGGACGACGTCAGCCTCGGGCCGCGCCTCGATCACCGGGGCCTCCGCCGCCGCCTCGTCGGCCTTCGCCGCCGTCGGCGTTGCTGCCTCTTCCGACATGTCCCCAAAGGTCGAGTCGTCCGGGCGGAGGACGACGATCAGGAGCACCGCGGTCGCGGCGAGGGCGAAGCCCGGAAGAACAAAGGAGCGGCGGAGCCGCTCCCAGAGACCCGGCGA
>JAGQIT010001335.1 GCA_020431135.1 Myxococcales bacterium
CTCGCGCGCCTGCGGCGACGGGCTCGACCCCTGGGGGGCCGCTGGGCGGCGGTCGTCGAGCGCCTCCGCGGCGAGCTCGGCGTGCGCCGGAGGGTCGGCGTCGCGGAGTCGAGGGAGGTCGACTCGCCGCTGGTGCTCGGCGCCCTGCGGCCGCTGATCCTCCTGCCCGCGGGGATGATCACCGGGCTCGCGCCGGAGAGCGTCGAGGCGGCGCTCCTCCACGAGCTCGTCCACGTCCGTCGTCACGACTACCTGATGGGCCTGGGCCTCGCGCTCGCGGAGGCGCTGCTCTTCTTTCACCCGGCGATCTGGTGGCTCTCTCGCCGGGCCCGCGAGGAGCGCGAGCACTGCTGCGACGACGGCGTCGTCCGCCACACGGGCGACGCGCTGCGCTACGCCCTCGCGCTCACGGATCTCGAGGCCTACCGCGCCCGCCTCGCGGCGCCGTTGGCCGCAACCTCGACGCTCGGCCAAGCGGCCACTGGAGGAGACCTGATGTCCCGAATTCACAGACTCATCGACCACGCGGACGTCCAAGCGAAGCCCGCGCCGCGCCGCGCCGGTGGCTGGCTGACCCCGGCCTTGACCCTCGCGGGGGCGCTCGCGATCGCAGCGCTGGCCGGGCCCGCGTGCCTCGACGACGCGGAGGCTGAGCGGAGCGAAGCGCGGGCTGCCGAGGAGGCGCCGGAGGTCGCGGAGAAGTCGGAGAGGTCGGAGAACCTGGAGAGCGCGGAGATCCCGGCAGCGGACCGCGAGAGCGCGCCCGCCGACTCCGGAGCTGCGGTGTCGATCGCTTGGCTCCCGCCGCGCTTCGAGCCGCTGCTCCCCGAGATCCAGGCGGCCGCGGACCGCCATGACATCGACCCCGAGCTCCTGGCGATCGTCGCCCTCCTCGAGTCGGGCGGCGATCCGCTGGCGCGGTCGTCGAGCGGCGCTCGCGGCCTCATGCAGCTCATGCCGCAGACTGCGGAGAAGATCGCCGCCCGCCGCGGGCTCGACGAGCACAGCGAGGCGCGCCTCGACGATCCGGCCTACAACCTCGACCTCGGCGCCTACCACCTCGGCGAGCTGATCGACGACTTCGCGGCCGACGAGCGCGAGGCCCTCAGCCCGGCGGCGGTCGAGCGGATCGCCGCGGCGTACAACGGCGGCGCCAAGCGGGCGCGGGCGTACCTCGCCGGCGAGGCCGAGCTGTCTGAAGAGACAAGCCGCTACAAGGCGCTCCTCGGCGCGCTGTGGAGCGAGCGCGCGGCCGCCGAGTCGCCGACGCTGGCGGCGATGCGCTCGCGCTGAGGCGCGGCGACGCGTCGAGAGCCCGTCGGCGCTAGTGCGGGCGCGCTCGCGCGCGGACTCTCGCCGACGGGACCTCTGTCGCCCGGCGAGCTGATCGGCTCCGCCGGCGCCGGTGGGACGTCGTCCACCTGGATCGAGCGATCGGAGCCGGCGCGGGTCGAGGGGCTGGGCGACCGCTGCCACCTGTCAGCGCCGGACTCCCGGGCGACCTGTGGCCGGGCGGACCTGCTAGCCTCGCTGGGATGAGCGCGACGCGGATCGAGGCGCCGGCGGACGGCGACGGCGAGGCGATCGCCGTCGCCCTCGTCGTCCCGGCGACCGAGGCGGAGGGTCCGGGGCGCCGCTACGCCCTCTGGGTGCAGGGCTGCCCGATGCGCTGCCCGGGCTGCTGCAACCCGGAGATGCTCGAGTTCCGCGGCGGCGCGCGGCGGCGGCCGGCGGCGCTGGTGACCGAGGCGATCGCCGCCGACGTCGACGGCGTCTCGCTCCTCGGCGGCGAGC
>JAGQIT010001336.1 GCA_020431135.1 Myxococcales bacterium
CCTCCTCGCGGCGACCGAGCGCGGCGACGTTCTCTCGTGGACGCTCGACACGGCCCGCACAAGCGACCCGCGCCCCGGCCCGCGCTACGCCGGCCACACCGCCGCGATCTTCGACCTCGCGGTCGCCCCCGACGGCGAGCGCTTCGCCACCGCGAGCGAGGACGGCGACGTCCGCCTCTGGTCCCTCGCAGGCGACGCTCCGAGCGACGGCGTGGTTCTCCGCGGCCACGGCGGGCCGGTCTGGAGCGTCCGCTTTGACCGCGCCGGCGCCCGCCTCCTCAGCGCCTCGTCGGACGCGACGGCGCGCCTGTGGAGCGTGCGCTCGCCGGAGTCCGCGGCGGAGGTCCTGCGCGGTCACACCGGCGCCGTATGGAGCGCGGAGTTCAGCCCCGACGGCGCCCTCGCGGTGACCAGCGCCCAGGACGGGACAGCGCGGCTGTGGACCCTCGGCGCCGGCGCTTCGGTCGTCCTCCCGCACGCCGGCACCGCGCCGCCCGGAGAGCGCGACAGGGACGTCACCGCCGCGACGTTCAGCCCCGACGGGACCCGCGTCGCCACCGCGGGCGCGGACGGGGTCGTGCGCCTCTTCGACGTGGGTATCGAGGCCGCGGTCGCCGACGCCTGCGCCCGCGCCGGTCGGCGGCTGACGATCGAAGAGTGGCGAGGCGCCCTCGACGACCGCCCCTACGCGCCCGCCTGCGCCGGTCACGAGTGACCGCGTCGCCACGCGCCGAACCAGGAGCTCGAGAGACGCGCGGACCTCTCGTCCGCCCTGCGGCGCGGGCCGGGCGACGCCATGCCAACATAAAGACATGTCTTAATAGACACATTAATCCGGGTCGGACGTGGCCGCCCGCGCGCGTCCGACCGACGGGTGATCCAGCGCGCGGCCTCGCCTCACGAACAATCTCCTTGGCGCGCCATAGATCGAGATGCTACACGTGTAGCACTTCAGCGACAAACGTAGCATCAAGCCGCGCGGACCGCCCGTCGCGGAGCGGAGGTCAGGTATGCAAGAGACAGAGTGGGACATCCTCAGGGTCCTCTGGGAGCGCGGCGAGTGCACCGCGCGGGACGTCGCGGACGCGCTCGAGGAGCGGCGTGACTGGGCGTACAGTACCGTTCGGACCATGCTCGAGCGGATGCGCGCGAAGGGACGGGTGAGCGGGCGCAAGGTCGGCAACGCGTGGGTCTACGCCGCCGCCGTGCCGCAGGTCGACGCCCAGCGCTCGGCCTGGCGCGACTTCGCCGACACCGTCTTCGACGGGACGGCCGGCGCGCTCCGCTTCATCGCCCGCGACGCCAAGCTCAGCGAGCGCCAGCGCAGCAAGCTGCTCGAGCTCCTCGCCGAGGAGGAGGAGGACGACAATGCTTGAGAGCGCCCTCCTGTCCCTCCCGACATCCGCCTCCCTCGCTCAGTGGTGGGTCGCCGCCTGCCTGTGGACCGGGGCGGTGTACGTCGTCGTCCGGGCGGTCGACGGCGCGACCGCGAAGATCCTCGGCCCGCGCGCGCGGATGGCCCTCTACAGCCTGGTTCTCGTCCGCCTCGTCCTGCCCCCGGCGTGGTCGAGCCCGCTCGGCGTCGTCGACCTCGGGGGTGACGAGCCGGCGCCGCAGGCCGCCGTCGAGGCCGACGCGAGCGCGACCGCGGCGGCCCTCGGCGCCGCGCAGGCCGAGATCACGATCCCCTGGCTGAGCCGACGAGCGGGCGTCGAGGCCCCCGCGGAC
>JAGQIT010000130.1 GCA_020431135.1 Myxococcales bacterium
CTGGCACCAGGCCGAGAGCTACTGCCGCGCCCAGGGCGGGCGCCTGCCGAGCGAGGCGGAGTGGGAGTGGGCGGCCCGCGGCGGCGACCAGCACCGCAGCTACGCCTGGGGCGAGGACGACCCCGACCCGACCCTCGTCAACGCCTGCGGCCGCGAGTGCTCGACCCCCGAGAACCTCTTCGATCGCCGCGACGGCCACCGCGGCACCGCGCCCGCCGGCACCTACCGCCGCGGCCGCGGCCGCTGGTACCTCGAGGACCTCGCCGGCAACGTCTGGGAGTGGACGCAGAGCGGCGACGCCGACGATCGGGTCGTCCGCGGCGGCGGCTTCTCGACGGTCGACGACGGCGAGCTCCGCGTCGGCGGCCGCGAGTCGATCGAGCTCCGCGCCCGCCGGGCCGACGTCGGCTTCCGCTGCGTCTGGGACCCCGCCGACGCGCCATAGAGAGCGATCTCCCAGCCGTCGCCGTCGTACGGCGGGTCGACGACGAGGAGCTCCGCGTCGGCGGCCGGTCGACGTCCGCCGCCCCTGGGCTCCGGCCGACGCGTCGCAAGGAGCAGCCTCCCAGCCGTCGCCGACACGCGGGCGACGCCTGGCCCGCCGCGCGACCCGAGCCAGCGACGCCCCGTTCTCGCAGGCTCACGACCCTCGGTGTCGCGCTCCCGCGGGGCGATCGGATCGGCGACTCTGCGGAGCTGCCACAGGGCGCCGCGAGACGCGGCGCCGCGAGCTCGCCAGCGCCGACGGTCGGCCTCGCGAGGCGCCCGAGAAGCCCCCAAAGCGCCCCAAACGCCGCTATTTCGCATGTTCTCGATCGACGACCGCAGGCCCGCCGTCAGGCGCACCTCGCTGGGCCTGGCTCCAGGAGCATCGCCACGCGGCCCAGAGGATTGCGCTCGCGTCGCGGGTGTGTACGCTCCGGGGTGATGAGCCAGTCCCCCAGCCAGCACAACGTCGACGAGGCGATCGCCCGCCTGCGTGAGATCGCCGAGGCGCCGGACATCCAGACCACGGGAACCTGGTCGCTGCACCAGATCATGGAGCACTGCCGCCAGAGCGTCGAATACTCGCTCGACGGCTTCCCGAAGCTCCGCCCGGCGCTCCTGCGCAGGACGATCGGCGGCTGGATCGGCCGCCGCTTCCTCCGCCGCGAGCGCCTCGGTCACAAGACCAGCGCGGCGATCCCTGGCGCCCCCGAGGTCTCCCGCGACGGCGACGGCCGGCGCTCGGTCAGCGGCCTTATCGCCGCCCTCGAGCGCTTCGCCGCCGCCGAGCCGGCCGCGGTCAAACCCCACTTCATCTTCGGCGATCTGAGCAAAGACGAGTACGAGCGCCTCCACGTTCTCCACGTCTTCGAGCACCTCACCGAGGTCTGCGCCTGACTCAGGAGGGCCGCTCGCGGCGTAGGAGCGCGCGGGACCGGCACCGCGCGCGCTTCGATGTCGCCCTCGCGCTCGCCTTCGCCGTCGCCTCCGCGACGACGACAGCCGCCTGCTCGCGCGCCGACAACGACGCGGACCTCGAGCGCGCCGCAGCGAAGGCCGCGCCCGCCCCGACGCCGTCGACGCCCGCCGCCCACGCCGACGCAGCACCATCGTCCGCCGACGCCGCGAGCTTCCCCGCCCTCGCGCTCCGCTGCGCCGGACCCGAGGGCGTCGAGGACTGCGCGCCCGCGGCCTTCGAGGCGACCTTCGCGGACGACCTCCCCTACCTCAACGCCGACCGCGCGGCCCTCGAGGAGCGCTGGCTCGCGGCCCTCGAAGCCGGCGCCCACGAGGCCGCCTACGCCCTCGCCTGGCTCCGCAGCGCGCGCGCGCTGCCCCTCCTCCGCGCCGGCCTCCTGCGCGACCGCTACTTCTACGGCTGGGAGAGCGACGACGCCGCGCAGCTCGAGGCGCAGCTCCGCGACGAGCAGTACCCGCACCACCTCGCCTACATCGCGGCGATCGAGGCGATCGACGGCCGCCCGCTCGCCGAGGCGGTCGCCCTCCGCGACGACGAGCGCGACCGCCTCGTCGCCGAGCTCCGGAGCGAGTCCGAGGCCAACGCCGGCGCCCCCGCCCGCTGGCTTTTGGGGAAACTCCTGCGCCCGCCCGCGGCGATCGAGCCCGTCGACGCGAGCACCCCCGACCGCGTCTTCTTCTTCGACGGCTGCTGGGAGGCCCGCGCCCCGACCAAGGCCGCGGCCGCCCGCGCCTGCGCCGAGGCCCAGCGCGGCGGCGATCGCTGGAGCCGTCGCTGGTGCCGCTGCCGCCCGAGCGACCTCGTCGAGGTCAAGGCCGACGACCCGATCGCCTACTACCTCTACGGCTCCTACGGCGAGGAGGACAACCACTGCGGCGGCGCCGGGCCGACGCCGCTGGCGGCCTGGCGCGCCTGTACGATCCGCCAGCTCGAGATGCGCGCGCGCTGGCCCGAGAGCGCCTGCGCGTGCCCGACCGGGGGCGACGCCGCCAAGGGCAAGGGCCCGAGCGCCGTCCGCGGGCCCTACACGCGGACCCGCGGCGTCGGCGAGTTCGACGACCCCGAGGCCTACGCCTACCTCGACCCGGCGACCGGCGACTGGCTCGATCGCCACGGCGAGGTCCCCTGCTTCGTCGCCGGCACGCCCGTCGCTACCCCGGACGGGCCGCGCGCGATCGAGGCGCTGCGCCCCGGCGACGCCGTGATCGCCTGGGATCTCGAGGCCGGGGAGGAGGTCGTCGCCGAGGTCGTCGGTCGCAGGGCCAAGACGTCCGAGGCGCTCCTTCACCTGACCCTTGATTCAGGCGATGTGATCACGACGACCCCCAACCACCCCTTCTTCGCCGAAGACGCCGACGCCTGGCTCGACGCCGGCGCGCTCCGTCCCGGCGATCGCCTGCGCACGCGGATGGCCGACGGCGGCGCAGCGACCGTCGCGATCCGGTCGATCGTCGAGGTTGTCGACGCCGACGCGCCAACCGAGGTCCTCTCGATCTCCGTGACGCCGCCGCACACCTACTTCGCCGGCGGCGCGCTGGTCCACAACTACTGAGTCGTCGACGCCCCCGCGGACTCAGTTCGGCGCATCACGAAGAAGGCGTAGCTGAAGGCGCGCGAGCACGCGCGGAACGTCGCGATCTCCGTGCGCGCCTCGGCGAGGACGGCCTCGGCCTCGGGGATCCCCGCCCACGCCGGCGCGAGCGCGGCGATCCGCGCCTCCATCGGGTCGTAGTAGCGGTCGGTCCACGAGGTCGCGGGGAGGACGAAGTGGCCGACCTCCTCGTAGCCGAGGCGATCAATGACCGCGAGCTTGCGCTCGACCGTGTCGATCTCGGGGTACTCATTCCAGAACTCGCGGGCCGCCGC
This sequence comes from Myxococcales bacterium, assembly GCA_020431135.1. Lineage (GTDB taxonomy): Bacteria > Myxococcota_A > Polyangia > Nannocystales > Nannocystaceae > JADJRG01. The sequence continues at coordinate 3,332 of JAGQIT010000130.1, forward strand.
CGGCGGATCGGGCACGAGCCAGACCGCCTCGGTCACGGCCACGTACCCCCCGGGCTTGACGAGCTCCTGCGCGCGCGCGAGCCCCCGCTCGAAGCCGAGGAAGTAGATCGCCCCCTCCGACCAGAGGAGGTCAAAGGACTCGGGGGCGAAGGTCATCGCGCTCATGTCCGCCTGGACCGTCTCGAGGCGGTCCGCGAAGCCCGCGCGCTCGGCCGCCGCGCGCGTCCGGGCGATCATCCGCGGAAAGAGATCCAAGGCGACGACGGTGCCGCCGGAGAGCCGCAGCAGCTCGACCGTCTGGACCCCCGGGCCGCAGCCGAGGTCGAGGATCCGCGGCGCGGGCGGGAGATGCTCCGCCATGCGAAAGGCGCGCTCGGTCGACGCGTCGTCGCCCGGACCCGCCCGCGGGAGCTCGCCGTAGAGCTCGAGGAAGTAGTCCATGCGGTCCATGTGCCTCGCTCCTGCGGCGCGTCACGCCGCCGCGGACACGCGCATACCACCGGCGCACAGCCGCAGGCAAAGGCCTGGCGCTCGGCAGCGGACCGGCGATCAGCGGCCGCCGACCACCCAGCGCCAGCGCGCGAGGCTCGACTCGGCGATGTCCTCGATCAGGGCGTAGGTCGCCGGCAGGAAGATCAGCGTGATGATCGTGCTCGTCGCCAGGCCGCCGGCGACGATGATCGCCACCGAGTGGTAGTAGATCCCGGCCAGCGTCGGGTGGTGGAGGATCATCGGCACGACCCCGAGTATCGTCGTCCCCGCGGTCATCAGGATCGGCCGGATGCGATCCTGCCCGGCCTGCGCGAGCGCCTCGCCGCGCTCCACCCCCTCGGCGCGGAGCTGGAGGGCGCGGTCGATCAGCATGATGCCGTTGTTGACGACGATGCCGATCAGGATAAAGAGGCCGATCATCGCCGTCGTGTCGACGGTCGTGTCCGACAGCCACATCGCCCACGGCGCGCCGAAGCAGCCGAGGAGGCAGGTCAGGAGGATCGCGAAGGGCTGGAGGAAGCTCTCGAAGAGCGAGGCCATCACCGCGTAGACGAGGATCAGGCACAGCGCGAGGTTGATCAGCATGTCGTCGCGCGACTGCTGGTCGCGCCACCACGGCACCCAGTTGCCGACGCTGTAGCCCGGCGGCAGGGCGAGCCCCTCGAGGGCCTCGTCGACGAGCGCGCGGTTGCCCTGCGGGTCGGCGTTGAAGAAGCGGATCTTGATCCGCACCAGGGTCTCGCGGTCGAGGCGCTGGACGAAGTGCGGCGCGCGGGTGGTCGTGAAGCTGGCGAAGTTCGACAGCGGGACCTCGTCGCCGCTCGGCAGGGTGATCCGGAGGTCGCGGAGCTCGGCGAGGCCGGGGGCGCTGTCCTGCTCGCGCAGGCTCATGGTGCCGGCGCTCAGGCGGAGCTCGATCTCGCCGTCCTCGCCGCGGACCTGGCCCATGTTCACGCCCTGGAAGGCGGTGGTGATCGCCTGCGAGATCGCGTCGGAGCGCAGGCCGGCGCGGTGCACCCGCGAGGGGTCGAGCTGGACGTGGACCTCCTGCGAGCCCTCGTCGTAGGGGCCGATGACCATGTCGTAGCCGCCGGCCTCCGGGTCCTTGGCGTCGCCCCTCGGGAGCTTGGCGCGCAGGCGCTCGACGACGCGCTCGGAGAGCTCCATCAGGACGCCCATGTCCTCGCCGCGGACGGCGATCTCGACCTCGTTGCGGTCGCCGCGGCGGCGGCTCTGCTTGCGGTCCTCGCCGACCATGAAGCGGACGCCGGGGCGCTCGGGGAGGACCTTGGAGAGCGCCCCCTTGAAGGCCTCGACGTCGGCCTCGCTCTCGGCGCGGGCGCGCGGGTAGGCGTCGCACTGGCCCCACCAGTCGGAGAACTGACACGAGAGGTGGTCGAGGCCGATCGCGTCCTGCTCGGCGAGGAGCGCGGCCTCGACCGCCTTGACGTGCTCGCCGATCTCCTCGTAGCCGGGGCTGCCGGAGAGCTGGAGGGTGATCGGCGTCGCGTCGGCCTGGGACTCGATGTCGCCGATCTTGTACTCGAGCTGGGTCGACGGGACGGCGGCGGTCGCCGCGAGGGCGAGGCCGGCGAGCACCGTCAGCCGCGGCCAACGCAGCGAGCGCTCGATCATCCAGCGGTAGGCGCGGGCGACCGCCTCGAGGAGGCGCAGGCGCGGCTGCGCCTTGGGCTCGCCGAGCGCCTTCGCCATCATCAGCGGCACCGCCGTCTGCGAGATCACCAGCGAGCACAGGAGGACCGTGGCGAAGGTGATCCCGAGCGGCCGCAGGTAGGCCGTCATCTTGTCGGCCGGCGGCCCGAAGATCAGCGGCAGGAAGACGATCACCGACGACAGCGTCGAGGCGATCGTCGCCAGGCCGACCTCGCGGCTGCCGCGGAGGATCGCCCGCCTGTTCTCCTCGCCGCGCGCGAGGTGGTGCTCGATCGCCTCGACGATGACGACGGCGTTGTCGATCAGCGCGCCGACCCCGAGGACGAGGCCGAGGAGGACGATGCAGCTCAGCTCCTCGCCGCGCAGGAAGAGGACGCCGGTCGTCGCCAGCAGGGTCAGCGGGATGCACAGGGCGGCGATCAGCGTCACCCGCAGCCGGCGCAGGAAGAGGAAGAGGACGCAGACGCCGAAGAGCCCGCCGACGATCCCCGTGGTCCGCAGGTCGCCGAGGGTGTTCAGGATCTGCTCGCCCTGGTCGGCGAAGATCATGAAGTTGGCGCCGGCGAGGGCGGGCTCGCCGCGCATCTCCTCCATCGCCGCGCGGACGCGCTCCGAGACGTCCACCGGGCTCGCGCCGGCCTCGGCGTAGATCGCCAGGTTGATCCCGGGGCGGCCGTCAAGGCGGCGGAAGTGGCGCTGCTCCTTGGGGTGGACCGAGATGTCCGCGACCTCGCCGAGGCGCGCCTGCGGCGGCCCCTGCGAGCCGGTCGCCCCGAGGACGCCGCGCCCGCTCGCCCCCGAGCCCCCCGCGCCGCTCATCTGCGAGAGCATCGCGCTGGCCAGCGCCTGCGAGGTCCCGAGCTGGCTGGCGAAGGCGGAGGTCGCCGCCGAGCCGATGCCGAACTGATTGGTGGTCGTCGCCGCGTCGGGGTCGGCGATCGTCACCCCGCCGCGCCGCAGCGGCAGCGCGGCGTAGGCCTCCGGGTCGGCGTCCATGCCCGGGGCCCGGACCCCCGGCGTGACCTCGTCCTGATGGATGAGCCCGAGGCTGCGCCCCTGGCGGGCGTCGCGGACCGTGCTCGCTACGGACTGCGCCGCGACGCCGGTGCGCCGCACGTTCTCGAGATCCAGCGCGATCTCGAGCTCGTCGGCCTCGACGCCCTCGAACTCGATGCGCGAGACCCCGGGGATCCGCTCGATGCGGCGGACGACGTGGCGCTCGATGGTCTGGTAGCGGAGGTCGCCGTCGCTGCCGAGGCGCAGCGAGAGGATCGGCTGGTCGGCGGAGCTCCACGAGTCGATCTCGACGCGCTGGATCGTGTCCGGGAGGTTCGGGCGGGCGCGGTCGAGGCGCTCGCGGATCTCGGCCTTGCGCGCGTCGATGTCGGTGCCCGGCGCGAACTCGAGGTTCACGCGGACGCCCCAGCCGCCGCTGCCGACCTGGATCTGCTGGAGCCCGCGCAGGCCGGCGACCTCTTCCTCGATCGGCCGGATGACCTCGCGCTCGAGGAGCTCCGGCGTCGTCCGGAGGACGCGGAAGCGGATCGACACCGTCGACGCGCCGACGTCGGGCATGAAGGTCAGCGGCATCCGGAGGGCGCCGATGAGCCCGAGGACGAAGGCCGCGATCAGGAGCATCGCGATCATCACCGGCCGCCGGACCGCGAGGTTGGCGAGGGTGATCGTCCGCGACTGCCCGTCCATCTAGGGGCTCTCCTTCGCGGTCGCGTCTTCGTCGGCGCCGGCGGCGGGCGCCGGCTCGAGATCGGGCTTGGCGGCACCGGCCGCGTCGAGGAGGTCGCCCTCACCGGCGATCTCCGCCCAGGCCTCGCGTCGACGGCCTGGGAGCAGCGAATACACGCAGGGGATCACCACCAGGGTGAGGAGCGTAGCCAAGACCAGGCCGCCGATCACGGCGACGGCGAGCGGCTGGCGCAGGGCCGCGCCGTCGCCGAAGCCGAGGGCCATCGGCACGAGGCCGAGCACCGTCGTCGCCGTCGTCATCAGGATCGGCCGCAGGCGCAGGGCGCCGGCGATCTCGAGCGCCTCCTGCACCGAGTAGCCCTGGCCGCGGCGGTGGTTGACCGTGTTGATCAGGACGATCGCGTTGTTGACGACGATGCCGCCGAGGATGATCACGCCCATGCCGACGATCGCCGACAGCGGCGTCCCGGTGAGCGCGCAGGCCAGGAGCGCGCCGGCGATCGCCAGCGGCACCGTGAACATGATGAGGAAGGGGTGGTGGAGGCTCTCGAAGCTCGAGGCCATGACCACGTAGATCAGGAAGATCGAGAGGATCGCCGTGAAGCCGAGGCTCTCGAGGGAGGCGCCCATCTCCTCGGCCTGGCCGGCGATCTCGGTGGTCACCAGCGCGTCGTCGCCGGCGTGGGCCTGGAGGACCTCCTGGACCTGGGCCGCGACGCCGCCGAGGTCGCTCGAGGTCAGGCGGGCGCGGATCCGCAGGCCGCGCGAGCCCTCGATGCGCCGGATCTCCGCCGGGCCGACGGTCGACTCGAGGTCGGCGACCGCCGAGAGCAGCACGGGGATCCCCGAATTGACGCCGACCTGGATCTTGCCGACGTCGCTCACGTTGTTGCGGTCGACCCGCGGGAGCTGGACGCGGACGTCGAGCTGGCGATCGGCGGCGTGGAGCTTGGTCGCGACCTCGCCCTGGATCGACCGCTGGACCGCCGCCGAGGCGACCGCGACGTCGAGGCCGAGGCGACCGAGGCGCTCGCGGTCGAAGCGGACGCGGACCTCGGGGCGGCCGCTGAGGTCGTCGGGGGTGACGTCGGCGAGGCCTTCGATCGCCCGCAGGTCGGGGAGGAGGCGCAGCGCGTGGTCGATCGCCGCGCTCGGCTCCTCGGAGAAGATGCGGATCTCGATCGGCGCGTCGACCGAGAAGAGCGCCGGCCGCCCGAGCTGGAGCGCCGCCTCGGGGTCGTAGGTCGCCTCGGCGAGGCGGGTGAAGAGCGCGTCGACGACCGCCGGCTCCTCCTCGGCCTCGATCGCCGGATTGAGGCGCAGGTTGATCTGCGCCAGGTGCGTGCCGGCGATCGACCCCGTCGCCGAGCCGGCCGCGGTCACCGAGCCGACGCGGGCGAAGGCGCGCTCGACCGCCGGATCCCCCTGGACCGTCTGGAGGAGGCGGCGGGTGAGCGCCGTGGTCCGCTCGAGCGCGGCCCCCTGCGGCAGGGTGATCTGGACGTAGACCTCGCCCTGATCGAGCTCCGGCAGCAGCGTCCGCCCGAGGCGCTCGCCCTGCATGACGGCGACGACGCAGAGAACGACCGCCGCCGCGATCACCCCGAGGCGGGCCTTGAGCGCGCCGCGGAGGACGAAGGGGTAGAGGCGCTCGACGCCGTCATAGGCCCAAGAAAAGGGCTTTGCGAGGGTCCCGAGGGCGCGGCTGAGCACCCGCACGATCGTCCGAACGAGCACCCAGAGGAGCGCGAAGGGGACGACGAGCCAGGAGATCAGGGTCTTCGTCGGCGGCTCCCCGGCGCGTCCCGCCGCAGCGGCCGCCCGGCGCTCGGCCGCGCCGTCGCCGAGGCTCTGGAGCACCGGCACCAGGGTGAGCGACACGATCATCGACGAGACGATGCTCAGGGACACCGCGTAGGAGAGGTCGCGGACGAGCTGGCCGGCGATCCCCTCGACGAAGGCGATCGGCAGGAAGACGGCGACCGTCGTCAGGGTCGCGGCGACGACGCTCGGGGCGACCTCGCGGGTGCCCTCGACCGCGGCGCGCCGGGCCCCGAGCTCCGGGTGGGCCTCGCGGATCCGGGCGATCGCCTCGAGGACGACGATCGCGTTGTCGACGAGCATGCCGACGCCGAGGGCGAGACCGCCGAGGCTCATCAGGTTGAGCGAGACCCCGAGCATCTGCAGGGGGACGAAGGTGGCGAGCACCGAGATCGGGATCGTCACCGCGATGACCAGGGTCGCCCGCAGGTCGCGGAGGAAGAAGAGGAGGACGAGCACCGCGAGGGCGCCGCCGACGAGGACGTTCTCGCGGACCTCGGCGATCGCCGAGGCGATGAAGTCGGCCTGGTTCGAGAGGATCACGACCTCCTCGCCGGGCTCGAGCTGGAGGTGGGCGAGGGCCTCGCGGACGGCGTCGGCGACGGCGACGGTGTTGGCGTCGCCCTCGCGGTAGACCGCGAGCTCGATCGCCTCGCGGCCGTCGACGAGGGCGAGCTCCTCGCGCTCCATCGGCGCGCGGACGATCTTCGCGACGTCGCGCAAGCGGAGCTCGGCGCCGTCCTGCGAGCGCAGGATCGTCTCGCCGAGGGCGTCGGGGGTCTTGGCCTCGTGGACCGTGCGGATCAGGTAGCGGCTGCGCTGCTCGGAGAGCGCGCCGCCAGGCCGGTTGATGTTGTCGGCGGTGATCGCCGCGACGATCTCGTCGGCGCCGAGGCCGAGGGCGGCGAGGCGCGCGGGGTCGATCTCGACCCGGACCTCGTCCTCGTCGCCGCCGTGGAGCTGGACCGCGGCGACCCCGTAGACTTTTTCCAGGGCGCGCTTGACCTGACGATCGGCGCGCTGGCGCAGGGCCGCGAGGTC
>JAGQIT010001337.1 GCA_020431135.1 Myxococcales bacterium
CTTTTTTCACTACTTGGCATTCGAAGATCGGCGCGGGCGGCCTCGCGGCGCTCCTCGCCATGGGCAGCGGCTGCGTGATCATCAGCGACAGCACGACCGGCGACAGCGAGTCGAGCACGAGCAGCGACACCACCGGCAGCGCCAGCGACAGCGAGGGCACGACCGAGGGGACCACCGAAGGCACGACCGCCGGGACCACCGACGACACGACCACCACCGGCGCCGAGACGACGACGACGGACGGCACGACCGAGGGGACCACCGAGGGCACGACCACCGGCGGCCTCGACGTCCCCGGCTTCGACCCCAACGACGCGGGCGTGCAGATGTGCGGCGATCCCTTCTCCCAGGACCCCTACGACATCATCGGCCTCGGGCCGCAGATCAAGGGCGACATGCTCTTCGTCGAGGTCGCCTACAGCGGCGGCTGCGCGGACCCCGAGCACCAGTTCGGCCTGTGCTGGGACAGCGCGTTCCTCGAGTCCGATCCGGTGCAGGTGAACATGGCGATCGGCCACGAGAGCTACGACGATCCCTGCGAGGCCTATCCGATGGAGCAGCTCCAGTTCGACCTCACGGACCTCAAGGCCGCCTGGCAAGACGCCTACCAGCAGGACAGCGGGACGATCATCATCCACATCGGCGGCTGGGATAAGCCGATCGAGTACATCTTCTAGTTCTCGCGGTTCTCGCCGAGGCAGACGCCCTCGCGGGCCGTCAGCGGGCGCCTCGATCCCACTCGGGATCGGGGCGTCGCCGCGAGAGGCGGTCGCCTCCGACCCGCAGGCGCGAGGCCGTCTGCACGTGTCTGCGAGCTCCGTGCGGCCGTGGCCGGAGGGACATATCCGGCCGCGAGACGCGGTCGCCTCGTGTATCCTCGCCGGCGATGAGCCGCGCGGCCGACCACGCCCACGCAGGCGAGGCCCCCGTCGCCTCCGCCACGGTCGAGGTCGACGCCTTCGACCTCGAGGCGCCGATCGGCGCCGGCGGCATGGGCGTCGTCTGGCGCGGCCGTCACCGCGCCCAGGGCGCGGCCGTGGCGATCAAGGTGATCGGCGCGAGCTGGTCGGAGAACCCGGGGTCGCGCGCCGCGTTCCGCCGCGAGGTCCGGGCGATCGCCGGCCTCTCCCACCCGGGCATCGTCGCGGTCTATGACCTCGGCCAGATCTCAGCGGCGGCGGCGGGCGCCTCCGGCGGGCGCCTCGACGCCGGCGCGCCCTACCTGGTGATGGAGCTCCTCAGCCGCGGCGCCCTCGACCGCGTCGTCGGCCTCCTCGACTGGCCGCTGCTCCGCCAGCTCTGCGACGACGTTCTCGACGCGCTCGCCCACGCCCACGCCCACGACATCGTCCACTGCGACATCAAGCCGGCGAACGTCCTCCTGTCCGAAGGAGCAGGCGGCCGCGTGTGCGCGAAGCTCACCGACTTCGGGGTCGCCCACGCGTTCACGTCGGCGACCGAGGGCGACCAGCCCGTGAGCGCCGGGACCCCGGCCTACATGCCGCCCGAGCAGCTCTGCGGGCGCTGGCGCGACTACGGGCCGTGGACCGACCTCTACGCCCT
>JAGQIT010001338.1 GCA_020431135.1 Myxococcales bacterium
GCGGCGAGGCGCTCGCGCAGGGCCTCGCCGCGGTCCTCGCCGCCCGCGGCAGGGTCGCCGATCGTCAGCTCGACGACGATCTCGCCGTCGTCGATGAGCGCCTCCACCCATGTCCGCAGCGTCGGTCGAAGATCGAGCCCGGCCGCCGGTCGGACGACGAGGTAGCCGCGCGGGCGGGTGACCTCGTCGATCCAGGCGTCGAGGCCGTCGAGGAGCGCAGGGAGGGGCGAAGGTGCGTCACGCATCGGGGGGTCCTCAAGTTGCTGACGGTGACGGAGAGAGTAGCGCCAGAAGGGCCAATACGCTTACGTAACCGTAGTTTCCGTAGGTGGCGTCCAGAAAAGTAGACATGGCCAGGCGCGGACCTTTCACTTGTGCAGGGTATTGGATGGCGGGCATCCTCAATGGGTGTGTATGCCCTGTCCTGTGCGGACAGGGGTGGGAGATGACGGGGTTGGCGGGAGCTTCGCGATTCGACGCGCTCGAGCAGGGGCCCAGCGGACGTGGGCCTCCCCGAGGGCGGCTACAGCCGCTGCGAGCGCCTTCTCGCGGCAGGGGGGCGTGGCCTCGCGGTGGATAGGGCGGTCGAGGTCGGGATCGGCGAGCTCGACGGCGACGGCCGTTGGATGCGGGTCAATCGCCGCCTCGGGGAGCTCGTCGGCGTGCCGACCGCGGAGCTGTGCGGTCGTGACTTCGTCGCCACCTTCAATTGCGCGTCGAGCCACGGCGAGCGGCTCCTGGAGGTCGCTCGCGGCGAGCGCCCGACCTACGTCACAGAGCTCGCCGTTGGCCGCGGCGAGGCGTCGCGCTGGCTGCGGGTGAACCTCTCGCCGATCGACGGCTGCAGCGCCGACACGCCGGCGCTCTTCGCCGTCGTCGCCGACGTCAGCCGCGAGCGCTCGGCCCGCGAGTTCGCGCGCTTGATGACCCAGATCGCCGAGCGCACCTCGGCGATCGTCGTCCTGTGCGACCAGGACTTCGAGATCGTCTGGGTCAACGAGAGCTTCTCTAGGGTCCTCGGCTACGTCGCCGAGCAGTGCGTCGGCCGGCGCCCGTGGGAGCTCCTCGGCGGCCCTGACGTCGCGCTGTGGCGGCGCTTCGCCGCGCGCGCGCGCGACGAGGGCGGCGCCCACGAGGTCGTCGAGCGGGTCGCCAAGGACGGGCGCAGGATCTGGCTCGACCTCGAGGTCCGCCCCTTCGCGGATCCGCTGACGGGGGCGACCTACATGATGGGGATCGGCCACGACATCACCGCGCGGGTCGAGGCCGAGGAGGCGCTGCGCCGGAGCGAGGCCCGCCTGCGGGCGATCGGCGACCAGCTCCCCGCGGGGATGATCTTCGAGTTCTCGGCCGCCGACGACGGCACCCGCCTGGTCGACTACGTCAGCGCGGCGTCGGAGCGCGTCCGCGGCCTCTCTCCCGCGGAGATTTACGCCGACCCCGGCGTGCTCATCCGCCAGATCGACGGCGACTACCACGCGCTCCTGATCGCGGCCGGGAGCGCCGTGATGACCCGCGGTCAGCCCCTCGAGATCGAGGTCCCGATCACCGCCGCGGACGGCACGCGCCGGTGGATCCTCATCTCGGCGGTGTCGGAGTTCGAGCCGTCGGGGCAGCGGATCTGGCGCGGGATCGAGATCGACGTCACCGAGCGCAAGCGCCTCGAGGAGGCGGCCGCGGCCGCGGCCGAGGCGGCCGAGGCGGCCAACAACGCCAAGAGCATGTTCCTCGCCAACGTCAGCCACGAGATCCGCACGCCGCTCGGCGGCATCGTCGGCATGGTCGAGATCCTCCTCGACGAGCCGCTCGCGCCGGTCCACGCCGAGCGCCTGCGGATCGTCCAGCGCTCGGCGAACTGGCTCCTCGAGCTGGTCGACGATCTCCTCGACATCTCGCGGATCGAGG
>JAGQIT010001339.1 GCA_020431135.1 Myxococcales bacterium
CGAGGCCTGGCTCGCCGAGCACGCCGGCTGATCGGCGCGCGCGGGTCCGGTCGAGCGGCGGCGCTCGTTTGATCTCGGCGGCGCAGGGCGGCCGGCGCCCGTCTGGTGTGTCCTATCCTCGGCGTGATGTCCCGCGAGCGCCCTGACTTCGACTGCTCCGTCCACCTCCAGGCCTCCTTCGGCGGCGTCGAGGCGCGCCGCTTCGCGGCGATGCTGCTGCGGATGTACACGCGCTGGGCGGAGCGCGTCGGGCTGCGGCGCGAGATCGGGGAGATCGTCGGCGGTGAGGATGGGGAGGTCGAGCGCGCGACCCTCAAGCTCGCCGGTGAGGGCCTGCCCGCGCGCTTGCGCGGCGAAGCGGGGGCCCATCGCCTGGTGCGGCTCCCTCCCGGCGAGACGCGCCGTCACGCGTCGTTCGTGTTCGTCGAGGTGACCGCTCCGCACGACGACGCCGGCGCGGCCTCGACGTCCGCGGCGGGCGAGCAGGCACGCACCTACGTCCTCCACCCCTCGGAGTCCGTCACGGACGACCGCACGGGGGCGCGGACGGAGGACGCGCAGGCGGTCTTCGACGGCGACCTGTCGCCCTTCCTCCCGGACGTCGCGGCGCAGCGCCCGTGAAGCGCCGGGTGCCGGGGTCTCGACCCGAGGCCCGCCGCTACGCGGGCGCGCCGTCGCCGAGCGGGACCTCGACCGTGAAGGTCGAGCCCTCGCCGGGGGCGCTGTCGACCCAGAGCTCGCCGCCGAGGAGGCGGATCAGCTGGCGGACGAGCGCGAGGCCGAGGCCGGCGCCGCCGTGGGCCCGGGTCGGCGAGTTGTCGGCCTGGACGAAGGGCTGGAAGAGCGCCTCGCGGGTCGACTCGTCGATGCCGACGCCGGTGTCGCGGACGCTGAGCTCGAGGCGGGCGGGGCGGCCCGCGGTCGCCGGCCGCCGTGCGGCGCGGAGCGTGACCTCGCCGTTCGCCGTGAACTTCACGGCGTTGGCCATGAGCTTGTCGATGAGGAGGGCGAGGCGGCCGCGGTCGCTGACGACCTCGAAGTCGTCGCCGACGACCTCGCCGCGGAGTGCGTCGCCGTTGACCTCAGCGGCGGCGCGGTGCGCCTCGACGCGCTCGCGGACGAAGGCGGCGATGGTGAAGCGGCGGCGCTCGGCCTCGACGCCGCCGGCCTCGAGGCTCGAGTACTCGAGGACGTCCTGAATCAGCCCGAGGAGCCCGCGTGAGGCCCCGAGCGCCCGCTCGATGCACTGGCGCTGCTGCGGGTCGTCGAGCTCGTCGAGGACGAGCTCGTTGTAGCCGATCACCGCGTTCAGCGGCGTCCGCAGCTCGTGGCTCATCGCCATCAGGAAGGTCGTCTTGGTCCGGCTCGCCGCGAGGGCCTGGTCGCGGGCCGCGGCGAGCTCGCGGTTGAGCCGCTCGAGGCGCTCGCGGGCGAGGAAGCGCGGCGTGACGTCGGCGACGAGGACGAGCGCGCGGGCGTCGGCGCCGTCGCCCTCGACCTCGCCCGTGGTCGTCAGCTCGAAGACCTGGCGCTCGCCGTCGGGGCGGCGGAGGTCGACCGCGAGCTGGCCCCCGGGCTTCGACATCGCCGCGACGAGCTTCCAGTCGACGCGCTCGAGGTGATCGCGGACGGCGTCCCACCAGGCCTCGGGGTGCGGCCAGGCGGCGGTGATCGTCTGCAGGGCCTGGCCGAAGTGGGCGAGGCGGAAGCGCGGATCGACGAGGGCGACGGCGAGGCCGACCGCCGAGGCCGCGCGGTCGAGGCGGGCGGCGGCGACCTGCTCGGCCTCGCGCAGCGAGCGGTCGAGGGCCACCGCGCGTGCTGTCTCAAGGGCCAGGGCGATGTGGTTGGCGACCGCCTGGAGGATCTCGAGGTCGTCGTCGGTGAAGACGCCGGCGGCGAGGCGCGAGTCGAGGCAGACGACGCCGAGGCGGCGGTCGCCGAGGAGCAGCGGCGCCGCGATCACGCTGCGCAGGCCGTGGGCGACGACGCTGCGGTGGGTGTCGACGACGCCGCGCTCGTTGGCGCTGAGCACCTGGCCGACGCCGCCGCGCCAGACCGCCTCGACGAGCGAGCGGCTGTAGCCCTCGAGGGTCTCGAGGGCGTGGCCCTGGGCGTCGCGTCCGCCGGCGAAGTCGAAGTCGGCGTCGTCGCTCTCGCGGAGGAAGAGGAAGCCGCGCTCCGCCCCGAGCATGGCGATCAGCGCGTCGAGGATCATCGCCGCCTGGTGCTGCGGCGAGCGGGCCCGCGACGAGCTCAGGCTGACGGTGAGGAGGGCGTCGAAGTGGCGGCGCAGGCGGACGTCGAGCGACGCCTGGTCGCGGGAGATCGTCGCCGTCGCCGGGGTCCTGCGGGCGCTCGGCGACGACGACACGCGCTCGGCGAACTCGCGGCGCAGGAGGAGGGCGAAGGCGCGGTCGCCCTCGGCCTCGGCGATGATCAGG
>JAGQIT010001340.1 GCA_020431135.1 Myxococcales bacterium
GCCCTCAGCGTTCATGTCGCCGTACTTGTCGGCCATGGTCTCCTTCTTCGCGCCGAAGAGACCCATGAGGCTCCAGGTGAAGATCCAGAGGAAGATCAGGGCGAAGACGGAGATCAGGATCAGCTGAGCGATCGACCCGATCTCCGAGACGGGCGGCTTGGAGGCTTCGCGTTCCCACTTGTTGTCGGCAATCTCAGAGGCCATGGTCAGTGCTCCTGGCGCGTTCGCGGCTCGGCCGACGCGCACTCGGGCAAGCTATCACGCTGCGTCGCGGGGCGACAAGGCCGGGTTTGTCGATCAATTCGAGATCGTCCGGAAATTTGGGACGAACCGGTGTCATCGGCCCTGGGCCCGCGCGACCGACCTCTGGGCCGCGGCTCAGGCGGCCGCGGCGCCAAGCGTCGGCTGCGCGATGATGGCCCGCCGAGGCGATCTCCCGCCTACTTCTTGCCTGGCGTTGACCCGTTGCCGGCGACGAGCTCGATGCCGTAGGCCGGCAGGAGCTCGCCCGTGAGGGTCTGGAGCTCGGTGAGCGCCTGGAGGTAGTCGATCTGCGAGCGCAGGAGGTTGGCCTCGGCGATCGCCAGCTCGTCCATGCGGAAGAGGACGTCGTAGCTGGTCGAGCGGCCGACGGCGTAGCGCGCCTTCTCGGCCTTGAGGTTCTCCTCGGCGAGCTCGACGGAGAAGGCGTTGACCTCCATGCGCTTGGCCGCGGTCCGCAGGGTGTTCGACGACCGGATCACCGAGGTGGAGATCGTCCGCTGCGTGACCTTGAGGTCGTTTTGCGCCTTGTGGAGCTCGAGGATCGCCCGCTGGTGGTTGGCCTTCGGCGTCCGGTTCTGGACGTCCCAGGTCAGGTTGATCGAGCCGCTGACGGACATGTCGGCGAAGATCCCGCTGCTGCCGATGTCGTCGCTGATGAAGTTGGCGAAGGCGTCGCCCCAGCTCGCCTTCTTGCTCGAGGTGCCCTGGGCGTCGCTGCCGATGAAGTCGATCGACCGGCCCTGCGGCGCGAAGCTCCCCTGGATGTCGAGCTGCGGCAGGCGCTGGTTGGCGGCGACGAGCTCGTCGATGCGCCGGCTGGCGAGCGAGAGCTGGAGCTGGCGGATCTGCGGGTTGGCCTCGAGCGCCTGGCGGATCTCCGCGCGGACGTCGATCTTCTTGGTGTCGAGGACCTGGGGATCGGTCGCCGCCTGGACGCCGAGGACGTCGCGGTCGACGATGTCCTGGCCGAGGAGCGTGCGCAGGTTGAGGCTGCGCTCGAGGAGCGCGTTCTCGGCGAGGAGGACGTCGCTCTCGCGCAGGGCGAGGGTCTGCTCGAGGGAGCGGCCGTCGAGGGGCGAGCGCCGGCCGGCGGCGATCTCCGCCTTCGTCCGCCCTAGCTGCTCAGCGGCGAGGCTCGCCGAGCGCCGCTTGTTCTCGAGGTCGCGCTGCGCGTAGAGGACCTCCCAGTAGGCGAGGATGATGTCGCGGACGACGTTCTGCGCCGTCACCATCCGCACCGCCTCGGTCTGGTTCTTGGCGATCTTGGCGCGGTCGATGTCGGCGCGGTTGACCCGGATCCCGGCGCCCTTGAGGAGCGGCTGGTTGAGGGTCAGGGTCGGCGCGATCGTGTAGGTGCCGAGGGTCGTCGACCCGGCGGCGGCGTTGAAGAAGCTCCGCGGCTGGTCGCGCAGCGCCCGGCTGACGTTGACGTCGAAGGTGAGGGTGCCGCCGGTCTCGAGCTTGCGCTGGAAGCCGACGTTGGCGCCGACGGAGCGGCTGCCGGTGCTGAAGACGAAGGCCGAACCGCGCTGCGGCGTCTTCTGCACCGAGCCGTTGATCCCGGCCTTGAGGAAGAGGTCGTAGGCCCCGACCGCGGCCATGATGTTGGCCTCGGAGATCGCGATGTCGTAGGCGCTGTTGGCGAGGTCGATGTTGGTCTCGAGGGCGACCTTAAGAACGTCGCTGAGGGCGAGGGCCTCGACGGCGAAGGGGGCCTCGGTCTCGTACTCGAGCTCGGGCGTGTCGATCGTCGACGGGTCGATGCCGTCGAGGTCGCCGATCGGGCGGGCCTCGGGCGGCCGGCGGACGCCGCGGGTCGGCGGGGCGATCGGCGAGGTCGTCGTTGTCGTCGGCGAGGAGGTCGGGCTCCGCGTCGACGGCGACGACGACGGCGAGCTGACCCCTGGCGTCGGCGAGCGCACCGGCTCCGGCCGCGACGTCGCCACCGGCAGGCCCGTCTGGGGGTCGACCTTGCTGGCGTCAGCGGCGGGCTCCGCCGAGAGCAGCGCGAGGAGCAGGACGGGGAGGGAGGCGTACACGGGCCGTGGGGGGGCTGATAGCGCCGGGGTCGGGGTGGGTCAAGGCGCCGGGCGGGGCGAGTGCGGCGACCCTTGGACCCGCGCGCCTGCGGCCAGGTTTTACCAGGGAACGCCCCCGCTGGCTGCGGAGCGGCGTGAGTTTTGCCGGCGATTTACGTCGTCGGCGCGGCCCTCGGGCGGCTGCGAGGTCTTCCCGTGCGGGGTGCGCATTTCGGGGCGCG
>JAGQIT010001341.1 GCA_020431135.1 Myxococcales bacterium
TGCGGGGTGCGCATTTCGGGGCGCGCCGGCTCCCTGCGCCGAGGCCCTACTCCGAGGCGGGCGTCAGGGCCAGGTTCAGCCACCACCAGTCGACGCCCTGACGGCCGTCGCGGAGGACGTAGAAGAGCGTAGCGACGTCGCCCTCGGGGCGCTCGGGCTCCTCCTGGTCCTCGCGCGGGCGGAGCTCCCACTCGTTGTAGCTCACCGGGTCGTCGCTGATCCCCGAGAGGAGCGAGCCCCAGGAGACGAACCACCGGCCGCTGTAGTCCTCCTGGCGCTCCTCGTAGTCCTCGCCGTTGTTGACGGCGACCGGGAAGAACTGGAGGTCGCCCTCGGGCGCGACGGTGGTCAGCTGGATGATGTCATCGGCGGCGGCCGTGATCGTGTCGCCGCGGGCGAGGTCGGCGATCTCCTCGGTCGACCCGTCGGGGTGGAGGATCACCGCCGCGAACGACTCGATCCGCGGGTTGCGGTCGCCGTCTGGGATGTCCTCGGGGTCCGGCGGCTCGCCGAACTCCGGCGGCAGCTCGACGCCGAACATCGCGACCAGGGAGAGGAGCTGCTCGATCGGCCCGACCGACACGCGCTGGACCGCGTAGATGCAGTCGTTGGGCACGTCGGTCTCGCCGGAGAGGAGCGCGTCGGCGCACTCGCGGGTCGACGGCCCGCCGGGGGCGTGGCCGATCATCGTCACCTCGACGTCGCCGCCGGCGAGGAGGCTGGTGGCGAAGGGGATCGTCAGGTCCTGGAGGCCGTCGTCGCTGGCGTCAGGCGCGAGGACGCAGGGGCTCGGCGGCTCCGGCAGCGAGTCGGCCATCGGGTCGAGGTCGGCGAACGACGGCGCCGGGCACACGGGCAGCGACGCGAAGTCCGTCGGGACGGCGCCCTTGAGGCAGGCGAAGAGCCCCTGGATCGCCTGGAGGTTGCAGGCGATGTAGACCGGCTCGATCGTCAGCGGGTCGATCGGCCCGCTGGGGTCGACGATGAAGGGCGTCAGGCGGACGCCCTCGAAGGGGAGCGCCTGGCAGCGGACGGCCGCGTCGGGGTCGCTCTCGGGGAAGAGCGGCGTCGTCACCTCGGCCTTGATCGCGAGGACGCGGGTCGAGGCGATCCGCTGCGACGACGGCAGCGGGTCGCCGCAGCCGGCCAGGGCCGCGCCGGTCGCCGCCGCCACGGCGACCGCCGCCAGCGCTCTGCTCCGCGTCCGCATGTCGGAGAAAATGTAGCGAATTCCGAGCATCGCCTACCACTCGATCTTGAGGCCGATCGACGGGAGGATCGGCAGCGAGGTCACCGGCGCGGAGGCCTGGAAGTTGTACGAGTAGTTGATGAACTCGGTGTTCTGGGCGTTGTAGATGTTGAGGATGTCGAGGTAGGCCGTCGTCGTCAGGCGGCGGTAGACCCAGCGGCGGTCGACGCGGACGTCGAGCTGGTGGAAGGCCGGCACGCGGGCGGAATTGCGCGGCCCGTTGATGGCGATGTAGCCGTTGGTCGAGGCGTCGTAGATCGCCCCGAGGACCGGCGTCGTCGGGTTGCCCGAGACGAGGCGGAAGCGGGCGCCGATCTGCCAGCCCTTCGGCAGCTTGTAGCTGGCGATCGCCGTGAGGATGTGGGTCTGGTCGAAGTC
>JAGQIT010001342.1:0-1039 GCA_020431135.1 Myxococcales bacterium
GGCAGCGACGAGGTCGACAAGCTCCTCGACCGCGGCGCCGGCTGGCTCGAAGACCACCCGCTGCGCGAGGTGATCGCCGGCCGCTACCTCAAGCACCAGCGCTCGCTGACCCGCGTCGCCCTCGGCCGCCTGAGCGACGACGACGTCGGCGATCCGGAGGCGAGCGACGAGGCCGCGGCGCGCCCGGAGGAGGCCGCCGAGGCGCCGCTCTCCCTCGACGAGGCCCGGCGCCACGCGGTCCTCGGCGCCCTCCACCGCCTCGGCGCCGCGCGGGTGATCGACGTCGGCTGCGGCGAGGGCAAGCTCCTGCGCGCGCTCCTCCGCGACAAGGTCCTCGCGCGCGCCGGCAGCAACGCGCCGGGGCAGTTCGCCGGCATGGACGTGTCGATCCGCGCCCTCGAGCGGGCCCACAGGCGCCTGCGCCTCGACGAGGCTAGCGAGGCCAAGCGCGCGCGCGTCAAGCTCTTCCAGGGGTCGCTGACCTACCGCGACGAGCGCCTCACCGGCTACGACGCGGCCTGCGCGATCGAGGTCGTCGAGCACCTCGACCCCTCGCGCCTCGGCGCCTTCGAGGCGACCCTCTTCGCCTACGCCCGCCCGCCCGCGGTGATCGTCACGACCCCGAACCGCGAGCACAACGTCCGCTTCGCCAACCTCCTGAAGAACGGCCTGCGCCACGGCGACCACCGCTTCGAGTGGACGCGCGACGAGTTCGCGGCCTGGGCCGAGGGGATCGGCGAGCGCCACGGCTACCGCGTCGAGTTCGCCGGCGTCGGCGACGACGACCCCGAGGTCGGACCGCCGACGCTGATGGCGGTGTTCATCCGCGGCCGCGACGACGAGAGCGAGGTCGGCTGATGACCACCGACGACACGAACGCCACGAACGACACGAACGACGCGAACGACGCGAGCGACGCGAAGCGCGACGCCCGTGACGAGCCCGTGACGATCTCCCTGCCGGCGGTCTGCCTCGTGCTCCTCGTCGGGGTCTCGGGCGCCGGCAAGTCGACCTTCGCGCGCCGGCACTTCCTGAAGAC
>JAGQIT010001342.1:1093-2668 GCA_020431135.1 Myxococcales bacterium
GCGAGCGGCGACGCCTTCGAGGTCCTCCACTTCATCGCCGGCAAGCGCCTCGCCCGCGGCCTCCTGACGGTCGTCGACGCGACCAACGTCCGCGCCGAGGACCGCCGCTCGCTGATCGAGATCGCCCGCAAGAACGACTGCCTCTCCGTGGCGATCGTCTTCGACGTGTCGACCAACACGGCGGTCGCCCGCAACCAGGCCCGCGCCGATCGCCAGCTCGGCGCCTGGGTCGTCAACCAGCAGCGCCGGGCGCTGCGCCAGGGTCAGCGCGGGATGAAGCGCGAGGGCCTCTCGCGGGTCCACACGCTGCGGGAGAACGAGGTCGAGCGCGCGGTCGTCGTCCGCCGCCCGCTCTACTCCGACCTCCGCGGCGAGCGCGGCCCCTTCGACATCATCGGCGACGTCCACGGCTGCTATGCGGAGCTCGTCCAGCTCCTCGACAGGCTCGGCTACCGCGTCGGCGGGACCCGCGAGGCGCCGGAGGTCACGCCGCCGGAGGGGCGCAAGGCGGTCTTCCTCGGCGACCTCGTCGACCGCGGCCCCGACACCCCCGGCGTCCTCCGCCTGGCGATGGCGATGGTCCGCAGCGGCGCCGCCCTGGCGATCGTCGGCAACCACGAGAACAAGCTCCAGCGCAAGCTCGGCGGCAAGGACGTCAAGCTCCGCCACGGCCTCGCCGAGACCGTATCACAGATGGCCGAAGAGCCAGACGCGAACGCGTTCGCCGACGAGGTCCGCCAGTTCATCGGCGGCCTGATCTCCCACTACGTCCTCGACGACGGCCGCCTCGTCGTCGCCCACGCCGGCCTGCGCGAGGCCTACCACGGCCGCGCCTCCGGGCGCGTGCGCTCGTTCGCGATGTACGGCGAGACCAACGGCGAGGTCGACGAGTTCGGCCTCCCCGTCCGCCACCCCTGGGCCGACGAGTACCGCGGCGCCGCGACGGTGGTCTACGGGCACACGCCGACCCCCGAGGCCGAGTGGGTCAACAACACGATCTGCATCGACACCGGCTGCTGCTTCGGCGGCAAGCTGACGGCGCTGCGCTACCCCGAGCGCGAGCTCGTCGAGGTCGCGGCCGCCGAGGTCTACTACGAGCCGACGAGGCCGCTCGTGAAGCCGGCTGCGCCGCAGCCCGGCGCCCACCGAGCGGCCGGCGTGATCGACATCCGCGACGTCACCGGCAGGCGCCAGGTCGAGACCCGCGTCCTCGCCCAGATCACCCTGCGCGAGGAGAACGCCGTCGCCGCCCTCGAGGTGATGAGCCGCTTCGCCGTCGACCCGCGCTGGCTGATCTACCTGCCGCCGACGATGTCTCCCTCCGAGACCGCGCCGGCCGACGCCCCGCTCCTCGAGCGCCCCGAGGAGGCCCTCGCCTACTTCGCCAACCAAGGCGTCGCCGAGGTCGTCTGCGAGGAGAAGCACATGGGGTCGCGGGCGGTCCTCGTGGTCGCGCGCTCACCGGCGGCCGCCGAGGCCCGCTTCGGCGTCGGCGACGGCAAGCAGGGGGTGATCTACACGCGCACCGGCCGGCCCTTCTTCACCGGCACGAGCGGCGACGCGCGCGAGCAGGCG
>JAGQIT010001343.1 GCA_020431135.1 Myxococcales bacterium
TGGACCTGCGGCATGCAGCGCAGGCTGTAGGCGTCCTGGACGAGGCCGCAGCAGGCGTGTGAGGTGTTGAGCGCCGAGCCTTCGACGAGCTCGCGGATCAGGGCGGCGCTGGCGATCTGCCCGGGGTGAGGTTTGCCGGCGTGGATCCGCGGATCGCACGGGCGGATCGATCCCAGGAGGGCGTCGAGGCTGAGGGCGCCGAGGACATCGGCGGCGATCACCAGCTCGCCGGCGTCGACGGCCGCGAGCGCGGCGATCGCGGTCATCACCTGGGTGCCGTTGATCAGGCTCAGGCCCTCTTTGGGCCCGAGGGTGTAGGGCGCGAGATCGACGGCCGCGAGGGCCTCGGCGCCGGAGATCCGGCCGCCCGGGCCGCCGCGGACGGTCGCCTCGCCCTCGCCGATGACCACGAGCGCGAGGTGGGCGAGGGGCGCGAGGTCACCGCTGGCGCCGACGCTGCCCTGGCTCGGGACCACGGGCGTGACGCCGCGGCTGAGCATCGCCAGGAGATGATCGACGAGGCCCGGCGACGCGCCGCTGGCCCCCTGGGCGAGGGTGTGCGCCCGGAGGAGGAGGAGGGCGCGGACGACCGCCTCGGAGAGCGGCTCGCCGACGCCGCAGGCGTGGGAGCGCAGGAGGTTCACCTGGAGATCGGCGAGCGCGTCGGGGCCGACGCGGGTCTCGCTGAGGGCGCCGAAACCAGTGTTCACGCCGTAGATCGTCGCTCCGCGCGCGAGCGCCGTCTCGAGGTGCTCGCGTGTCCGAGCGAGCTCCGCGCGGGCGGATCCATCAAGGGAGACCGGGTATTCGCTGCGCGCGACCCGGTGGACATCGACGAGGGCAAGGGGACGGCCAATCGCGAGCATGGGGTTTCTCGGGGGGGGGCCAGAGTACACCTATGGGAAGCCCCTCGTTGACCCACTTCGGGCCGCCGATTAGGCTCTTCCAGGCATGAAGCGCTGCCCGGAGTGCGGGACCGAGTATCCCGACGGCGCTGGCTACTGCCCGCAGGACGGCATCCTCCTTGTCGAGGGCGCGGCGGGGGAGGCTGGGCGTGAAGGTTGGCGGATGGTCATGCCGAAGCTCGTACGTCGTCCGCGTGACGGCGACGACGCGAGCGATGACGGCGACGACGACGACGAGGACTACGACGCGCTCGCCGCCGAGGCGACGTCGCGCGAGGTGTCGACGCCGACGCAAGGGAGCGGCGCGCCGGACAAGAGCCCAGGATCACGACGCCGCGCCGGACGTCAGATGAGCCTCGGCGCCTTCGCCCAGGTGCCGCGCGACGCCGACGGCAAGAAGACGCTGCTCGCCTACGGCGCGGGTCCGAGGCCGGGGGGACACGGCAAGCTCCTCGAGGCCAAGCCGTCCTCGGTGAGCCCCGCCGGCGACGTCCGCGGCGGCCTCGGCCTCCAGGCGCCCGAGGGGCAGGGGTTCTCGGAGGAGGCGCTCGTCGGTCGCGTCCTCGATCAGCGCTACCGCATCGACGCGAAGATCGGCGCTGGCGGCATGGGCATCGTCTACCGAGCGACCCACGTGATCATCGACAAGCCGCTCGCGCTCAAGGTCCTGCGCAGCGAGCACGCGGCCCAGCACCAGGTGGTCCAGCGCTTCCTCCAAGAGGCCCAGCTCGCGTCGCGTATCAAGCACCCGAACGTCGTCGACATCAGCGACTACGGCCAGCTCGGGGTCGGCGCCGCCGCCTACTACGTGATGGAGTACCTGAGCGGGCGGACGCTCGCGCAGGCGATCTCCGCCGAGGGCCGGCTGGCCCCCGGGCGCGCCGTCGACGTCGCGATCCAGGTCGCGCGGGGCCTCGGCGCCGCCCACGATCGCGGCATCGTCCACCGCGATCTCAAGCCCGACAACGTCTTCCTGACCTCCGGTCCCGAAGGCCAGGAGCTGGCGAAGATCCTCGACTTCGGGATCGCCCGCGGCCTCTACAAGACGACCCGC
>JAGQIT010001344.1:0-1898 GCA_020431135.1 Myxococcales bacterium
TCGTCGACCGCCGCCTGCGCCCGCTCGGTCTTCAGGTCGTCGAGGATCCGGGCGAACGCCCCGATCTGCTCGTCGCTGAGGCCGAGGCGGTGGCCGAGGAAGCGGAGCGGGCGACGGACGCCGAAGCCCGCACCCGGGCCGCCGCCGCCGAAGAACCCGTGCATCCCGGGGCCGTGGTGTCGCGGCCCGCAGCCGTGACCGCGCCCGCGCCCGTGTTCATGACCATGACCGTGAATTGAGGATCCGCAGCCGCCGTTGCAATTACGGAGCTGGCGCAACCAACGCCCTACATTCGGTACCATTTTCGATTTTCTCCTTCGCCGGGGCTCTTCCGCGCCCGGCGGGTGTCAACAGCGCGGGCTTCATGCCTCGCGCAGCCCTGACTCTGACCCCGCAGGGGGGGCTCGTCAAGGCGCGGCGAGGATCATCGACGCCGAGCCGATCGGATCGCCGTTTCACTCGCGCAACCTCGCGGGCCGCCGCGCGCGACGAGCAGCGCAGCCGCGCTCGTCAGCGCCTCGCTGCGCCCTCACGATCGACGAGCGAGCGAGCGAGCGAGCCCCGCGTCGCGCCTCGTCGCGGCTTCACGGTGCCGCCGACGCGCCTGCCCGAGCCTGGCCCAAAGCGAAGGAGCGCCCTCCCTCGCGGAGGATCGGCGCCACAGTCGCTCCCCGCTCTCGCGGACTCGGGCGTCAGCCCTCGTCGCGGATGAACTGCGCCGCCCGCCAGCCGATCATCATGCTCGGCGCGTTGAGGGCCGAGACCAGGACCTCGGGCATCACCGAGGCGTCGGCGACCCGCAGCCCCGCGACCCCGCGCACACGCAGCGTCGGATCGACGACCGCGTCCGCGTCCGTCCCCATCCGACAGGTCGAGGCGAAGTGGTAGGTCGTCATCGCGTTCTTGCGGATGAAGCGGGCGATCCGGCGATCGGAGCGGACGCCGGCGCCCGGCATCAGCGCCCGGCTGCCCCAGCGGCGCAGCGGCTCGGCGGCGGCGATCCGGCGGGCGAGCGCGACCCCGCGGACCATCGTCTCGAGATCCTCCGGGTCGGCGAAGTAGGCCGGATCGACCACCGCCGGCGCCTCCGGGTCGGCGCTCTCGATCCGCACCGAGCCCCTGCTCTTCGGCCGCCCGAGGATCACCGTGATCCCGTAGACCTTGGCGATGAAGCGGCGCAGCGCCGCCGAGCGGAAGGCCGCCTTGACGCCGCCGCGGAGCATCGCCGGCGCGACGGCGCCGTCGCGCAGGCGCGGCGGCAGGGTCATCGCGGGGAGCATGCGGATCATCGCCTCGCGCAGGGAGGAGCGCGCCGGGTAGAAGACGAAGCAGGTGTCGGCCTGCTCGGGCGGGAGGCCGTCGCCGCGGCCGACGCGGTGGAAGCCGTAGAGCTGCGGGTAGTTGCAGTCGACCTCGCGATGACCGCGGAAGAAGAGCGTGACGTTGGGGTGATCACGCAGGCCCTCGCCGACCCGCGGGAGATCGCGGACCACCGGGAGGCCGAGGGCGCGCAGGGCCGGCGCGGCGCCGATCCCCGAGAGCTGGAGCAGGCGCGGGCTCTCGAGGGCCCCGGCGCAGAGGATCACCTCGCGCGTGGCTGCGACCGCGCGCACGCTCTCGTCGCCGACGCGGTACTCGACGCCGCACGCCCGCGGGACCCCGCCCTCCCCCTCGCCCTCGGCGAAGAGGATCCGGCGCGCCTTCGCGCCGGTCTCGACGACCAGGTTCGGCCGAAGGAGGTGCGGCGCGAGGAAGGCCACATAGGACGAGCGCCGGCGATCCCCGGCGTAGTTCATCCACTCGTAGCCGAGGACCCCGCTCAGGTCGCCGTCGTTGAGATCCTCGGCGCGCCGGAAGCCGACCTGCTCGGCGGCGAAGATCGCCGTCTCGGTGAAGTC
>JAGQIT010001344.1:2057-3827 GCA_020431135.1 Myxococcales bacterium
GAGCGCCCCTTGCAGCCGGGCTGCGGCGCCGAGTAGCGCTCATAGAGCAGGTTCGGGTTGACGAAGGCGTCCTTGTACCCGTCGGCGTCGAGCACCTCCGGGTTGCGCTCGGCAGGGTCCCCCCCCTCGAGCAGCAGAACGCGGTTCTTCGGGTCCGCGGAGAGCTCTGCGGCGACGATGCACCCGGCCGAGCCGCCGCCGATGATCACGTAGTCGAAGGAGGCCATAGAGTCAGGGCGGCGATGATTTCGACCGCGCCGGCGGGGGTCAAGGGGCCGCCCCCCGCTCTTGCGAGGCTGATCACAACCGCGACGTTGACAGCCGGCGCACATGGACGCTAAGCCAGGCCCCGCCGCCTCGCAGCGGCAGACACTGGAGTTCCCCCAATGAAGCTTCGCTCCTCGATCCTCGCCCTCGGAATGCTCGTCGGCATCGGCGGCTGCCAGGTCGCGCCCGGCCAATACGTCATCATCCGCGTCGCCAACGCTGATACGGCCGTGTCCGACAGCTGCTACGTCGACAACATGGTCCCCGACGGCGAAAAGGACGATCGCACCGACTTCCGCACCGGCGGCTCGATCGCGATCTTCGCCGCTGACTCCGAGACCTACTTCCTCGAGAGCGACAACATGGGCGTCGCCACGTCGATCGAGGGCACCCGCGACGGCGGCGACTACTCGTTCTCCGGCGAGGACATCGACGTCGAGGCCGAGTACACCATCACGACGACGGTCGACGTCGACCTG
This sequence comes from Myxococcales bacterium, assembly GCA_020431135.1. Classification (GTDB taxonomy): domain Bacteria; phylum Myxococcota_A; class Polyangia; order Nannocystales; family Nannocystaceae; genus JADJRG01. The sequence continues at coordinate 2,804 of JAGQIT010001344.1, forward strand.
ACGATCAAGAACAAGAGCGTCATCGGCAGCAGCGTCTGGACCCAGCAGTGCTCGGGCAACAACTGCCCGGTGCTCCCGTCCTGCGTCCGGACCACCGACTTCGTCGGCACCATCGTCAACGGCGTCGAGCTCGAGCACGGCGTCTAGCCCGTCCCTCGCCCCAACACCCAACAACGAGACGCCGCGGCGCCATCGCGCTCCGCGGCGTTTCGTCGTGGTTCGACGCCAACACTGCACAGTCAGAATGCCGCGGCGCCCTCGCGCTCTGCGGCGCTTTTTTGGTGAGGTCCGTGCTCGCTCGACGCGACCTCGCCCCGACGTCTCCTTGTAGTCGGTGCTTTCTCACGTACGGGCTCCCGAGCCCGCACCCGCTCCTCGGATGGACGCCCGCCGCGACGGAGCTCGGCCGTCGCGCGCGCTCAGGAGGCCGCCGTCACCCCGGAGGCGACGTGGTACGCGGGCCGCGAGATCAGCCGCCCGGCGTAGGCCTCGACGTGCGGGTGATCGCCGAGGAGCCCCATCGACTGGGCCCAGATCAGCACCGAGCCGATCATAATGTCGGCGGCCGAGAAGTCGTCGCCGAGGATCCACGGCCGGCGATCGACGAGCACCCCCTCGAGGTAGAGGAGCGCGTCGCTCCACTTCGCCTGCGCCCGATCGAGCACCGGCGAGCTGTCGACCTTGTTGCGCCGGTGGTCAAAGATCAGGGCGATCGTCGGATCGAGCTCCGACATCGCCAGGGCCATCATCGCGTAGTAGGTGCCGCGCTCGGGGGCGTCGGTCTTCGGCGCGAGGCCCTTCTTCAGGTACTTGTCGGCGAGGTAGAGGCAGATCGCCCCGGACTCGAAGAGCGCGAGCTCGCCGTCGAGGAGCGCCGGGACCCGACCGAGCGGGTGGATCTTCAGGTAGTCGGCCTGCTTGTGCTCGCCCTCGGTGAGGTTGACGGTGACCAGTTCGTAGTCGACGCCGAGCTCCTCGAGGATCCAGCGGGCGCGCACAGAGCGGGTGCGGGGGGCGTAGTAGA
>JAGQIT010000131.1 GCA_020431135.1 Myxococcales bacterium
CGTAGCCCGGGTGGATCGCGTCGACCTCGGCGAGGCGGGCGATCTCGATGATCGCGTCGATGCTCAGGTAGGCGCCGACCGGGCTCTTGTCGCGCGGCAGCATGTAGGCCTCGTCGGCCTTGTAGCGGTGGAGGTGGACGCGATCCTCGTGGCTGAAGATCGCCACGGTGCGGACGCCGAGCTCGGTCGCCGCGCGAAAGACACGGATCGCGATCTCGCCGCGGTTCGCGCAAAGGAGCCTCCGGATCGGTCGTCTCGCCGTTGTCATGGGCGACGGATAGCATCGGCGGGCCGGCGACCGCGGTTTTTTTTGCTCTGCAGCAATGTTCGCGCGCCCGGGTTTTTCGCGGCCGTGTGCGCGATGTGGGCGATGTGGGCGATGTGGGTGAGGCGCCTCGACGATCGAGATCCGCGGCGCCCTCCCCGGCTATTCTCCGCCTGTGCTCCGCGCTCCCCTCGCCCTCCTCTCCGCGGCGCTGATCGCCTTGACGCTCGTCACCGCGTGCGGCGAGCCGCGGGCGCCGGCGTCGACGGCGATCCGCGACGACGATCGCCGAGCGATCGCCGCCCTCCTCGACGACCAGCGCCAGGCCTGGAACGCCGGCGACCTCGACACATTCATGGCCGCCTACGTGCCGACGGAGGAGCTCGTCTTCACCTCCGGCGGGGCGATCCGCCGCGGCTGGGAGACGACCCGCGCGCGCTATCGCCAGCGCTACGGCGACGACCCCTCGACCATGGGCGAGCTCGCCTTTGAGGTCCTCGAGATCCAGAGCCTCGGCGCCGACGGGGCGATCGTCCTCGGGCGCTGGAGCCTGGAAAAGACGCCCGAGGCCGGCGCCGGCGTCTTCTCCTTGGCGCTGCGGCGGACGCCCGCCGGCTGGCGGATCGTCCACGACCACACGTCGCTGGCGACCCCCGAGTGAGGCACGACCTGCGAGGCCGCTGCGCCCGTCGTCGACCAGCCCGGAGTGCAGGCCCGCGCTCGAGGAACGAAGCGCGTCCGACGAGCGCCGCGCGAGCGACACGCTAGCCGCGGCGATAGATCGCGAGCGGGGCGTCGATCGTCTGGGCGCTGAGGCGCTCGGCGCCGTCCATCCAGCACGCCGCGGCGCCGAGGTGGCTGCCGGCGGCCGCGGCCGCGAGGGCCAGGAGCCCGCCCCCTACTACGAGGACGAGCGCCGCGGCCAGCGATGTAGGTGTACGTGTCCTCTCGGTCATGACGGCTCTCCTCCTTCTGGTAGCGACCCGGAGGAGTCCCAACGCGCGAGCGCTGCGATCGGTTCCGGTGACCGTCGATCCGCCGCGGCGACGGCTTGGAAACGCGAGCGATCCGCGGTCTCATGGGGCCGTGCCCGCCCGAAGCTCGCGCGTCCATCCAGCGGCCTGTCGCGTCGACCCCGATCATCCCGTCAACGCGCCGCTCTACCGGCAGCGAGACGTCCGCCACGGGCCGCGCGCGCTCGCCTGCGTCGCCCTCCTCGCGATCGCGGGGTGCACCTCGAAAAGCGCCCCAGCGCCGACCGACGAGGCGACGCCCGCCCGCGCCGATGCACCGACGTCGGGCTCGAAGGAGGCGCCCGCGAGCCAGCCCGCGTCGGCGCCCGTTCTCATCGCCGACTTCAGCGCCCCCGTGAGCGGCGCGGGGGCGACCGCGAGCGTCTACGACGACGGCGTCGCGATCGTCTCCTGGTCCGAGGGGATCGGCAAGGGTCCGCCGATCCTGCGCAGGTTCGAGCTGCGCCCGGACGAGGTCGACCACCTCCGCCGCCTCACCGCCGACCCGAAGTTCCTCGAGGCGAAGGCCGCCTACCACCAGGAGGGCGTCCTCGACGGCAGCGCCACGACCTTCGTCGCCGGCGGGCGTCGGATCGTCGTCGTCAACCGACCGCTGGCACTGCCCGCGCCGCTCGAGGCGCTCAGCACCTGGACCCATGACCTCTTTCGCCAAGTCGACGGCGGCGAGGGCAGCGACGCCTTCGCCGGCGACGACCCGATCGTCGTCGTCCACAAGCGCCGCTTCCGGGACGCCAGCTTCGGCGACGCCCTGACGGTCTTCGCCGACGGCAGGCTCGACTACCGGATCACCTACGGCGACGTGCCGAGCGACCCCGACGTCGACTACCCATTTCCGCAGGCGACGCTCCGCAGCGTCGCGCCGGCGGAGCTCCGCGCCCTCCGCGAGGCCGTCGGCGCGCCGGCGCTGCGCGCCCTGCCGCAGGTGATCGGCGAGGCTGAGCGCGAGCGAGGGA
>JAGQIT010001345.1 GCA_020431135.1 Myxococcales bacterium
CAACGCCCAGGTCTCGCTCCTCGTCGCGGCCGGCGACAACGAGGCCGCGATCGCCGTCGGCTTCGCTACCCTGGGCGCGGTCGCCCGCGCCCTCGCGGGCCCCGACGCCCCGGCCGACGGCGACCCGATCGAGCTCCTGTCGACGATCGGCGACGAGGACGGCAGCCTCGCCACCACCCTCGGCCCCCTCGTCGGCTCGTTGATCGTCGCCACGGGGATCAGCCACCTCGACCTCTTCGAGCGCCTCACGGGGGTGCTCCTGCCCTCGGTCGATCGCGCGGTGACGGTCCAGACGATCACCGGCTGCTACATCATCGGCTTCCACTGCAGCGCCGATCCCGAGGCCGCCGACGCGATCCTCCGCTGGCGGCGGCGCGGCGACGAGCTCCTCGCCGAGCTCGACGCCGAGCCCGACAGCCAGCTCCTCTTCAGCCGGGCCGTGCTCGCCCACCAATGCGGCGACCTCAGCGACGCGATCCCGGACCTCGAGGCCGCCTACCAGCGCGGGCTCGTCGAGGGGAAGTTCATCTTCACCTCCTTCGCCTGCAGCCACCTGCTCCTCAACAAGATCCTCCTCGGCCACCCGCTCGAGCCCCTCGCGGCCGAGGCCGACCGCTACCTCGCGTTGATGCAGATCACCCGCGTCGCCTCGGCGACCGCGACCCAGCGGGTCAGCCGGCAGCTGATCGCCGCCCTCCGCGGCGAGACGGCCGACGCGACGAGCCTCAGCGACGTCAACTTCGACGAGGAGCGCTTCGTCCGCGCGTCCCTCGGCGACGACATCCCCTTCGCCAGCGGCTGGCACCTCGCCGGCAAGCTCCTCCTCGCCCTCCTCCACCGCCGCGAGGCCGGCCTCGCCGAGCTCGTCGCGGCCGCCCGCGTCCAGCCGATCCGCGGTTCGGGGTTCATCGTCGGCGACCTCGTGGTCTTCTACGCGGCGCTGGCGATCGCCCTCATGTGCGAGCGCGGCGGGGCGGACCTCAGCGATCCGATGTTCGCCGAGGCGCGCGCCCGCCTGCGCGCCCGCGCGGCCTACAGCCCCGAGACCTACCGCCACATGGAGGCGCTCCTCGACGCCGAGCGCCGGCGCCTGCGCGACGATCCCCTCGGGGCGATCGACGCCTACGATCGGGCGATCGCCAGCGCCGAGGAGCACGGCTTCCTCGCCCACGCGGCCCTCGCCCACGAGCTCGCCGGGCGCTTCCACGCCGTCGGCGGCCGCAACAGCCTGTCGCGCCTCCACCTCCACAGCGCCGGCGCGGCCTATCGGCGCTGGGGCGCGGACGCCAAGGCGGACGCCATCGGTCGCCTCCTCGGCGGGCGCCCGGACGCCCGCGAGAGCTCCAGCCGACCGCGACGCGCCCGCTCGAGCAGCGGGCCGCGGGCGAGCGATCGCGTCGATTTGGCGAGCGTTCTCAAGGCCTCACAGGCCTTCTCGTCGCTCGTCGCCCTCGACGATCTGATCGCCCGGATCCTCGTGATCGTCGTCGAGAACGCGGGGGCCGAGCGCGGCGTCCTCCTCCTCGAGGAGAACGACGGGATCCGGGTGATGGCCGACTTCGCCCCGGACGGACGCCCGCCGCTGGCGACGGCCGGCGCCCAGCTCCACGACGCCCGCGGGATCCCGGCCGTGCTCCTGCGCGAGGTGATCGTCACCGGCGAGCCGCAGGTCTTCGAGAACGCGGCCGGCGACCCCGAGGCGCTGCGCGACGCCTATGTCCGCGAGTACCAGCCGCGGTCGCTGATCTGCATGCCGATCACCCACCAGGCCGTGACCCTCGGGGCGCTCTACCTCGAGAACAACCTGGTCACCGGCGCCTTCACGCGCCCGCGCCTCGAGGTCCTGCGGATCCTCGTCACCGAGATCGCGATCGCCCTCGAGAACGCCCGCCACTACGCCCAGGTCCGCCGGGCCCAGGCCGCGGCCGAGGCCGCCAACCAGGCGAAGAGCACCTTCCTCGCCAACATGA
>JAGQIT010001346.1 GCA_020431135.1 Myxococcales bacterium
GCTCGCAGGCCCGCTTCCTCCGCGGCGGCGCGCGCTCGGGCGTCTTCGCCGAGCTCCTCGACGGGCTCCTCGCCGCGAGCGCCAGCGAATACGGCTTCATCGGCGAGGTGCTGCGCGACCGCGGCGGCGCCCCCTTCCTCCACACGTACGCGATCACCGACATCGCCTGGAGCCCGGAGACCCGGGCGATGCTCGAGCGCGGCCGCGAGAGCGGGCTCTTCTTCCACAACCTCGACACGCTCTTCGGCGCGGTGCTGCGCTCGGAGGCGCCGGTCATCGCCAACGATCCGGCGACCGACCCGCGGCGCGGCGGCCTCCCCGAGGGGCACCCGCGCCTGCGCAGCTTCCTCGGCCTGCCCTGCTTCTCGGACGGCGCGATGATCGGGGTGGTCGGCGTCGCCAACCGGCCTGGGGGCTATGACGAGGCGCTGATCGAGGAGCTCGACGTGCTCCTGGCGACCTGCGCCGCGCTCTTCAGCAACCTCCGCCTCGAGCGCCTGCGGGCGGAGGCCGAGGACGAGCGCCGGCGCAGCGAGGCCCGCCTCCACGCGATCGTCGAGGCGGCCGACGACGCGATCGCCAGCATCGACGGCAGCGGTATCGTCCTGACCTGGAACGCCGCGGCCGAGCGGATCTTCGGCTGGCGCGCCGACGAGATGGTCGGCCACTCGGCCCTCGAGCGCCTGATCCCCCGGCGCCAGCGGCCGCTGATCCGCGACGAGTTCCGCCGCTTCTTCGTCGGCGAGGGCAGCCCCTACGCGGCGGAGCCCTTCGAGCTCATCGCCCTCCACCGCGGCGGCGGCGAGCTGATCCTCGAGCTGACGGGCGCGGTCACCGAGGTCGAGCAGGTCCCGGCCTTCTGCGCGATCGCTCGCGACGTCAGCGCCCGCAAGGCGGCGGAGCGCGCCGTGATCGAGCGCCGCGCGGAGCTCGAGGCGGCCAACCGCGCGCTCGCGCGGGCGCTGCGGGTCAAGGACGCCTTCATGGCGACGATCAACCACGAGCTGCGGACGCCGCTGCAGGGCGTCCTCGGGATCAGCGAGCTCCTCGGGTCGGGCTACTACGGGCCGCTCAGCGCCGCCCAGCTCGACGCGCTGAGGACCCTCGGCGACAGCGCCGAGGCGCTGCTCCAGCTCGTCACGGACGTCCTCGAGCTCAACCGGATCGAGGCCGGCGACGTCGAGGTCGTCGACGAGGTCGTCGACGTCGCGACCCTCGTCGACGGGTGCGTCCGCGACTACGCGGACGTGGCCGCGGCGAAGGCGGTCGAGCTGCGCGCCGAGGTCGACGCGGACCTGCCGCGCCTGCGCGTCGATCCCCGGCTCCTCGAGCAGGCGCTGCGCAACATCGTCGCCAACGCGGTGAAGTTCACGGAGCGCGGCGCGATCTCGATCGTCGCCGGCCGCGACGGCGTCGGCGGGCCGCTCGAGATCGAGGTCGTCGACACGGGGGTCGGGATCGCGGCGGGCGACCTCGATCGGATCTTCAGGCCCTTCACGCAGGTCGACAGCGGCCTCGCGCGCCGCCACTCCGGGGTCGGCCTCGGGCTCACCCTGAGCTGCCGGCTCGTCGAGCTCCTCGGCGGCGAGCTGCGGGTCCGGAGCGTGCCCGGGGAGGGCTCGCGCTTCGCCCTTCGGCTGCCGTGGGCGGTCGCGGAGGAGGCCAAGCCTCGCGCGAGCGACGCGGGCGGGCCTCGCGGCGAGGCGACCGGCGAGCCGCGCCCGGAGGCGGCGGGGCCCGACGAGTCGTCGTCGCTGCGGGTGCTCCTCGTCGAGGACAACGAGGTCAACATCCTCACCTTCCGCGCCTTCCTCGAGGCGGCCGGCCACCGCGTCGAGGTCGCCCGCGACGGCAACGAGGCGCTCGCCATGGTCGTCGAGGTCGCGCCGGAGCTCGTCCTGATGGACATCCAGATGCCGGTGATGGACGGCTTCGAGGCGACCCGCCGCCTGCGCGCGCGCCCGGGCGGCCAGGAGCTGCCGATCGTCGCCCTGACCGCCAAGGGCTCGGCCGACGATCGCGAGCGCGGGCGTGCGGTCGGCTTCGACGCGTACCTGTGCAAGCCCGTGACGCCGGCCCTCCTCGAGAAGACGATCCGGGCCGTGATCGCGGCCCGTCGGAGCGCGCCCCGCGTCGGCTAGGAGACCGTCCGAGCGCCGCGCGCAGGACCTCGCCGGAGGAGCTCCGGGGGCCGCGTGAGCGGGCGGCGCGGGTCGTCGCGGGCAGACGAGCGCGCGCAGCGACGCGGCGGCGGGAGTGAGCGACGCGCGTGCTCTCGCGCGGCGCCGGGCCTCGCTGCGGGGCTCGACGGAGCCTCGACGCGGCTGCGACCGAGGCGGCGATCATCAACGGGGAGCGACGCAGGGGGTCGGCGGCTGGGGAGGGCGCACCTGCGCGTTGCAGGGCGCCGACGCTGGCGATACCGTGCAGGCACGTGCACGACGGCGACGGAGACAGGTTCGACGTAGACGCGGCGCTAGGCGACGCCGAGGGGGCCGAGCGCTTCGCCGATCCCAAGCGGCGCGCGCAGCTGGTCGCCTGGGCTCGGGAGCTGCGCGAGCGCCACGAGCAGCTCGAGCGCGAGCACGCCGACCTCGAGATGCTCCACGAGGCGACCCTCGAGCACGCCAACGAGATCGAGGAGGAGCTCGCCCTCAAGATCGAGGAGGTCGAGTCGCTGGTCCGCGACCTCGAGGTGCGCAACGGCTTCATCCGCGCGATCTTCGGCCGCTACCTCAGCGACGACGTCGTCACGACCCTCCTCGAGAAGCCGGAGGCGCTGCGCCTCGGCGGCGAGCGCCGCAAGGTGACGATCCTGATCACCGACCTGCGCGGCTTCTCGGCGATCTCCGAGCGCCTCGACCCGGAGCAGGTCGTCAAGCTCCTCAACATCTACCTCGGGTCGATGGCCCAGGTCATCGACTCCTACGAGGGCTCGATCAACGAGTTCATCGGCGACGCGATCCTGACGGTCTTCGGCGCGCCGCTGGTCTACGAGGACGCGGCCGAGCGCGCGGTCGCCTGCGCCCTGTCGATGCAGCTCGAGATGGAGCGGGTCAACGAGGAGTGCGCCAAGGTCGGCCTGCCGCAGCTCGAGATGGGCGTCGGCGTCCACACCGGCGAGGTGATCGTCGGCAACATCGGCTCGAAGAAGCGGACGAAGTACGGCCTCGTCGGCCGCAACGTCAACCTCGCCAGCCGCGTCGAGACCTACACGGTCGGCGGCCAGGTGCTGATCTCCGAGGTCACGGCCGCCGAGATCGGCGACCGCCTGCGGACCCGCGGCTGCTTCCAGGTCAAGCCCAAGGGGTTCAAGGACGAGATCACGATCTACGACGTCCTCGGGATCGACGGCGCCTACACGGTGACGCTGCCCGAGGTCCATGATGAGGCCCGGCCGCTGCCGCGGGGGCTCGCGGTGCGGGTGACGGTCGTCGACGGCAAGGACGTCGGCGGCAAGGACGTCGCCGGCTTCCTCGACGCGGTCGGCGAGAACACGGCGATCCTCAGGGTCGCCGCGGCGCTCGATCCCCGGGTCAACGTGAAGCTCGATTTCGCCGCCGGGATCACCGACCACGACGTCTACGCGAAGGTCCTCGGCCTCGCCGAGCCGCGCCCCGGCGACGCCGAGAACGCCGGCTGGAGCGAGCGGACCCGCCACCGGATCCGCTTCACGCCGACCCCCGACGGGCTGATCGCGGCGATCCGCTCGGCGGCGGCGTCCTCGTAGGAGGGTCCGAGCCGGCGCTGCGCGGGCGCCCGCGCGGGGTCGCGTTTGCGAGCGCACGCGGGCGCGCCGCTGCGGGCCCGGCGGGTCCGGTGGTATACGTAGATCGGTTCCTGGGCCTCGTCGATGACAGAGCATGAAGACCCCTCGGCCCCGAGCGACGCGATCGTCGATCTGATCCGCGAGATGCTCCCGGAGGGCGAGCCGCGGCTCGCGTACGAGAAGGAGATCGCCCGCGGAGGTATCGGCGCGATCGGCATCGCCGTCGACCGAGCGCTCCACCGCCACGTGGCGATGAAGACGCTCCACGATCGGACCTACGACGAGCCGATCCTCGTCCGCGGCTTCATCCGCGAGGCCCAGATCACCGGCCAGCT
>JAGQIT010001347.1 GCA_020431135.1 Myxococcales bacterium
GCGTGATTCGGGTCGGCGAGCGGGCGCGCGGCGTGTCACTGGCTCGTCGCGGGCACACGGGGCGGCAGCGCACGGGAGGTCCGTCGCGGGCGGCGAGCGTCAGGCCTCGCCGCCTACCTGGCGCATCGGTCAGCGGCGCGTCCGCGAGTCGAGCGGCGTCGCGGCGCAGTGACGCCGCGCGCTCGCGGGCGCGCGTCGTCCCGACTGCAGTCGACCCCACGGGCGCGCGGTCGTCGTCTACACTCCTGGAGGAGGCGCCCTGGCGGTCGCGTCGCGCCGCTGGGGATTGTCGATGGGGAGCAGGAGCAGCGTCGAGGCGGAGGATCCCGCGAACGCCTCGGCGCTCCTGGCCGCGACGATGACGACGGAGGCCGGCGGCCCCGAGGGCTCTCTGCGCGTGTCGCGGTGGACCGGCGAGTTCGTCGAGCCCGCGGACGAGGAGGCCTATCGCCTCGCTAGCGTCCGCGAAAGCCACGGGCGCATGCAGACGATCGCCGTCGGCATCGTCCTCCTCGCCGTCACCTTCTCGGTCGTCGATCAGGCGGTCGCCGACGCCTCGACCTTCCTCGAGGTCCTCGCTCTGCGGCTGATCTCGGCCGTTCCGCCGGTGGTCATCGCCCTCCGCGCGCCGCCGGCGAGCCCCTGGGGCATCTCGCGCTGGGCCGCGGCGGCGACGCTCTTCTACGTCGCCTTGATGGTCGCGATCTCAGTGCTGCTGCCGCCGCGGCCGATCGCCCTGACGATCTGGACGGCGTTCATCCTGATGATCTACCTCCTGCCGCCGCTGCGCATGCGGGCGGCGGTCGCCAACGGGGCGCTGGTGACGATCGCGGTGTTCACGATCGTCCCCTTGCCCTGGCCGATCGACCACCCCGAGACGCTGCGGGCGCTGGTGATGATGGTCGGCGTCAACGTCCTCGGCGTGCTGACGCTGCGCTCCCTCGAGCGCGGGCGTCGGGCCGAGTTCGCGCTCCTCTCGCGGACCCTGCCGAAGTCGGTGATCCCGCGCCTGCGCCGCGGCGAGCGGGTCGTCGATCACGTCGACTCGGCGAGCATCCTCTTCGCCGATCTCGTCGGCTTCTCGAGCCGGTCGGCGACGATGAAGACCACCGACGTGATCGAGATGCTCGAGGAGCTCTTCGCGGCGCTCGACGAGCTCGCGGCGCGCCACGGCGCCGAGAAGATCAAGACGATCGGCGACTGCTACATGGCCGCCGCCGGGATCCCCGATCCGCGCCCAGACCACGCCCAGGTGCTCGCCCGCCTCGCCCTCGACATGGTCGCCATGGTCCAGTCGCGGACCTTCGCCGGCCACGAGCTGCGCCTGCGGATCGGCCTCCACTGCGGCCCGGTCGCCGCCGGGATCATCGGCCACGATCGCTTCCTCTACGACGTCTGGGGCGAGACCGTGAACACCGCGCAGCGCATGGAGTCGAGCGGGGCGCCGAACGCGATCGTCGTCACGCCGGCCTTCGCCGTGGCGATCGCCGACGACTTCGAGCTCACGGAGTACGGCACCGTGAACCTCAAGGACGGGTCGATCTGCGCGGCCTTCCAGCTCCTCAGCGAGCGCGTCGGCTAGGAGGCTGTCCGAGTATTCGACGCGCGCTCTCACTTGCCCTCGTCGACCCTCTCGTCATCGTCAGAGCTTGCAGTACGCCCAGTACGGCTGCGCTCTGACGATGCCGAGAGGGCCGACGATTTCTGCGCGAGAGCACACGTCGAATACTCGGACGGCCTCCTAGCGCCCGAGGCTGTCGAAGGTGAGGGCGGCGATCCGCTCGCGGACGCTGTTCTCCTTGGTCTCGCGCTCGGCCGTGAGGTCCTTGATCGCCTTGCGCAGCTCGGCGAGGCGATCCTCCTCGCGGGCGAGCTCGGCGATGTAGCGGTCGCGGAGGCTGCGCTCGTTGGCGGCGCTGCCGAGGGCGCCGAGGTTCTCGCGCAGGCGCCCTTGGTTGGTGAAGATCTCCTTGATCTGCTCCTCGCGCAGGTGGACCTGGCGGCGGAGCTCGGCGACCTCGGCGGTCAGCGCGGCGATCTCGGCGAGGGCGGCGTAGGTCGTGTCGTTGATGTAGCCGCTGCGCAGCCAGATCCCGTAGGTCTCGCCGTCGGCGGCGCTGATCTGCGTGCGGTCGTGCTCCTCGCCCTTCTCGGTGACGACGAAGGTCGTCGTCTCGCGCGCGGCGACGTCGAAGCGGAAGCGCTGGAAGTTGTCGGTGCGCTCGATCGGCGCGGGCGTGTCGACGAGCTCGTAGCGCGGGCGGAAGCGGTGGTCGAGGAAGAGGTCGAGCTTGCGGTCGGTGTTGTTGGCGATCGCGTAGCTCGTGCGGAGGACGCGGAAGCGGCTGAGGTAGAGGCTGCCGTTGACGATCCGCGCGCGGTGGACGTCCTCGAGCTCGGTCCCGGACTCCGTGCGGACCTTGCAGCCGAGCTCGACGGAGAAGGGGATCACCCGCTCCTCGTCGGGCTTGATCGTCTCGAGCATCGCCTCGCCGATGTAGCTGCCGTCCTCGATCACCGTCATCGGCCCGCCCTCGAGGGTGAGCTTCGTCGTGTTCTTGAAGAGGAGCGCCGACATCGGGTTCTTGTCGCGGATCGCTTGGTTGTAGATGGCGATCCGCTTGCCCTCGAAGTCGCGGTGGAGGATCGGCACCAGCGCAGACTGCTTGCGGCGGACCGTGACCGGGTGATCGATGGTGTACTGGAGGAGGTCGCCGACCTCTTGGGTGCGGGTCGTGACGGCCTGCGGCGGGGGAGGGGGCGGCGCGGCGCGCTTGGCTGCGCGCGCGCGCCCGGGCGCGGGCGCGGCT
>JAGQIT010000002.1 GCA_020431135.1 Myxococcales bacterium
CTCAGGTCGAGCTCGTCGAGGAGCCCGGTGATCACAGGGCGCGGGAAGTAGCGGCAGAGCAGGGCGCCGCCGCCGGAGTAGACCTCCGCGTCGAAGCGCGCGCGCGAGACCTCGTGCAGCTCGGCGATCCCGTCGACGAGCCTGCCCTCCTCGTAGTAGTCGCGGTCGCTCGTCGAGTGGCAGGTCGTGAGGAGGAGCAGGCCGCCCGGGCGCAGGCGAGCGCGCATCGCCGCGAGCACGCGCGGGACGTCGGCGGTGTGCAGGTGCTGGAGGACGTGGCTCGAGACGATGACATCGAAGTCTGCGCCGACGTCGGCGTCCTGGACCGCGGCGTTGCAGAAGTCGACCTTCGCCGCATCGGCTGTCCCTTCGACCAGGGAGCGCGCGAGGGCGAGGCGCTCGGCGTCGGGCTCGACGGCGACGAGCCGCGCGCTGCGGGCCGCCAGCCACGGCAGCAGCCGCCCCTCACCGCAGCCGGCGTCGAGGGCGAGGAGCTGCGGCCGCCCGCGCCGCTCGCGGTAGGCGGCGATGTGGCGCTCCATGATCGTCATGACGCGCTGCTCGCTCAGCTCCCAATAGCGCGGGTAGTCGGCGCCCCTGCCGGCCACGAGGGACCGCGTGATCGCGTCGTCGGGATCTCCGTACGTGTACATGTCTCGCACCTCTCTGGTTCGTCTCATTCGCGCGGCGAGCTCGCTGCGCTCGCGTGTCGCCGCAGGATCGCCCGGTAGAGCGCCGCGTAGCGCTCCGCCATCGCCGACAGCGAGTAGCGCTGCGCTTGGGCGGCGCCGAGGCGACGTCGCTCCTCGCAGCGCGCCGGCTCGGTCGCGACGCAGCGGGCCTCGTCGCGGAGCGCCTGCGCGAGCGCGGTCGCGTCGCCCGGCGCGACCAGCCGCGCGAACCCGCCGGGCTCGGCGACGTCGACGAGCACGTCCGCGAGCCCGCCGGTGCGCGAGGCGACGACGAGCGAGCCCATCGCCAGGGCCTCGAGCTGGACGAGGCCGAAGGGCTCGTAGCGCGACGGGATGAGCGCGCAGTCGGCCGCGGCGAAGAGCTCGCGGACCTCCGCCTGCGGGAAGTAGCGATCGAAGAAGCGGACGCGCTCGGCGTCCGCGCGCGCGCGCTCGCGGATGGCCTCGGCGAGCTCGCGATCGCCGGTCCCGCAGACGAGCAGGTTGGCGTCGACGCCAGCACAGCCGCCGCGCCACGCCTCGAGCAGCACGTCGACCCCCTTCTGATCGGGATCGAGGCGGCCGAGGTAGAGGAACGTCGGGCGCTCGGGCAGCTCGAGGCTGGCGAGGAGCCGCGCGCGTCGTGACGCCCGCCCCTCCGGTCCGTCGGCGAAGGGGCGCCACAGCCGGTGATCGAGGCCGTTGGCGACGGCGTGCACCGGCGCGCGGGCGGTGAAGACGTCGCCCCGCTCGCGGGCGTAGGCGGCGCTGACGGTCGAGACCTCGTCGGCGGACGCGATCGCGATCCGCTCCGCGCGGGCGAAGGGGGGTTCGTCGTCGTGGAGGCGGTGGACCGTGAACAGCGACGGCAAGCCGCGTCGGCGGCACTCCGGCAAGCACGCGTAGGCGTAGGCGTCGTGGAGGTGGACGAGGTCGACGTCGAGGTCGCCGAGGAGGTCGGCCACACAGGCGCCGAAGGCCTCGGTCTTCGCCATGCCAACCTTGACGGCGTCCTCGGGGTAGATCGCGTCGTCGTCGAGGAGGTCGCTGCGCAGCATCCACACCTCCGTCTCGCCGTCGCGGTAGATGTCCGCGTGACAGCGCGGCGCGGACCGCCGGTCGACGCGGGGCCACGGCGGCTGGTGGCTCGATCCGGGCAAGACGACGACCGGGCGGATCCCGGCGCGAGGGAGGCCGCCGCACAGAGCGGTGAGCATCGTCCCGAGCCCGCCGACGTGGGCGGGCCCGTACTCGAAGGTGCACTGGAGCACCCGCGGACGATCGCGCACGGGGTCCGCGCTGCGCCTGTCGTTCACGCCGTGAAGCTCCCCTGGAGGCGCGCCTCGAAGTCGGCGCGGAAGCGCTCGGTCGGGTACGCAGCGCCGGTGTCGCGGCGAAACGCCGCCGTGAACTCCTCCCACGTCGGCTCGCCGCTGCGCGCCGGGTTCGCGCCGAAGAAGGGCGGCCGCGGCGTCCAGAAGTGGACGAGGCAGCTGTCGATCGCCGGCCGCAGGAGCTTCGGGCTCATCGGCGGCAGCATGAAGCGATCGGTGAGATCGCAGTGCCCCTCGTTCAGGTATGCCCATAGGTTGAGCACGCCCTGCTCGGGGAGGAACATGCGCTGATTGTAGGCTCTGGCGACGCGCAGGACGTCGCGATAGATCGCGACGTCCGGTCGAATGATCATCGCCCCGGCGTTGAAGCACGGCGCGTCGGGGAGGCGCCGGAGCTCGGGGTCGTCGCGCCAGCTCCCGCGCATGTGGCCGTGGAGGCGGGTCATGTCGGGGCTGGCGGCGATACTCTTGCCGCTGGCGCGCGCGGTGTCGACGAATTCGTCGACACCGCAGTACATGATCTGATCGACGTCGAGAACGACGCAGGAGTCGACGTCGGCGCAGGCGAAGGCGGCGAGCTTGGCCCAGATCAGCGGGTGCCACTCGCCGAAGCGGAAGCTGTGCGCGTCGGCGAAGGGGTCGACGCGCACCGACTGGAATTGGCGGGCCCAGGCCCGCAGCTCGTCGACGTCCTTCGCGAGGGTGAGCACGCGGACGTCCGGGTCGGCGTGGTAGTGCTCGAGCGAGCGGACGAGCGCCGTGGCCATGCGCGCGTAGCCGCGGTCAAAGGCGAGGAGGAAGGCGGTGC
>JAGQIT010000132.1:0-1924 GCA_020431135.1 Myxococcales bacterium
GCAAGGGCGACATGCTCCTGCTCGGACCGTCGTCGTCGATCCCGCAGCGGGTCCAGGGCTCCTGGGTGACCGAGGAGGAGGTCCGCAACATCGCGGCCTTCTGGAAGCGCCAGACCCCCGAGCTCACCTACGACGAGGCCGTGCAGGGCTCCGACGACGACGCCGCGGCCGGTGGCGGCGGCGCGGCCGGCGGTGGTGGCGGCGGGGGCGACGATGACGACGACCTGCTCGAGCAGGCCAAGGAGCTCGTGGTCCGCAGCCAGCTCGGCTCCACCTCGATGCTCCAGCGCAAGCTGCGCGTGGGCTTCGCCCGAGCCGGCCGCATCATGGACCTGCTCGAGGAGCGGGGCGTGGTCGGCCCATCGACCGGGTCGAAGGCCCGCGACGTGCTCATGACCCCCGAGGAGCTCGACGGGGGTGGTGGCGGCGATGCCGAGGGCGCTGACGGCGCCGGCGCGGGCGACGCGAGCCCGGCCGCGCCGATCGACCTCGACGGGTAGGGTCCGCGCCGTGGCCCTGCTGCGGATCGACGGACCGAGCGACGGGGTGGCGACGCTCGCCCTCGATCGCCCCGACAAGCGCAACGCGCTCTCCACCGCCCTGCGCGACGAGATCAGCGATGCCCTCGACGCGCTGGCCGACGACCAGGACCTGCGCTGCGTGGTGATCACCGGGGTCGGCGAGGTGTTCAGCGCCGGGTTCGACCTGTCGGAGTTCCAGGTGGACGATGCCGCGTTCCAGGAGGCCCTGTGGGCCTCGAGCGACCGGTACCACCGCACCGTGCTGACGTTCCCCCTGCCGGTGATCGCCGCGGTCAACGGCCCGGCCATCGCCGGAGGGTTCGACCTCGCGGTGATGGCCGACATCCGCCTGGCGTCGTCGACGGCGACCTTCTCCCACCCCGAGATCCGCTTCGGCGACGTGGTCTACGGCCCGCTCCACGACCTGGTCGGTGCCGCGGTGGCCCGCGACCTCGCCTTCACCGGTCGCCCGATCGACGCCGCCGAGGCGGTAGAGGATCGCCGTGTAGACCTCGCCCTCGACGAGGCGCCCGAGGCAGTCCGCGGCCGCGCGGTGGACCGAGCGACCGACGCTGTCCGTCACGCCAGGACGAAGCCCGACGGTGAGGAAGATCGGCGGCGCGCCCTCCCCCTCCGCCGGCGCGTCGCGGAGCATCCCCAGGGCGCCGACCTCCGCGACGGGATCGACGAGGTTGTCGAGAACGGTCGCGGCCTCGCCCTCGTCGATGTCGAGATCGAGGAGGTAGATCCGGCGCGTGCGGACCGTCGCCTCGACGTCGAGGTGCGAGCGGAGACGACGAACGGTGGCCGCTCCGAGCGCGTCGGAGAGCCCCGGGCGAGCCTCGATCTCAAGCCTGTGAACCGGCACCGGGCCGAATTGGCTCGGCGGGCGGTCGACTGTCAACTCCTGACGATGACGATCCGGGGTCGTCCGCCTCACACCGAGTGCAGCCGACGCCGCGCAGCCGCGTCCGCGTCGACGATGATCTGCCAGCGCGGGCCCTCAATGGCGCACGCGAGGCGCAAGTCACGGGCCTCGCCCTTGACAGGCAAGGGACCCCCGCGCACCATTGACGATACCGTTGTGGGTTGGAGCCCGGCGAAGCCCGAAAGAGGGCGCCGGCGAGAGCACCTGCGACGCGCCCAGACAATTCGGTATTTGGCGAGGTTCATCCGTGAACGAAGTGGAAGAGCGGGTCGAGGACGCCTGGACCCAGTCCCTAAGCGAGATCTTTGTCGAGGTCATCCGGAAGCTCCCGGACACCGCGACCCTCGGTGAGATCGTCGAGGCGGCCCGACAGAGCCCGCAGATGGCGCCTGTCCTCGGGGTCTTCTCGGTCCAGGAGTTGATCGACGTCGCCAAGGTCCGGCCGCGCCCCGAGCCGAAGCCCCTCCCCGGGGAG
>JAGQIT010000132.1:2016-5856 GCA_020431135.1 Myxococcales bacterium
GTGCTGCGCGCGCTCAACAAGAGCAAGGCGGGCCGCCGCGAGCTCGAGCTCCTCCAGACCACGGGGCTGACCTCGGAGCAGCTCCGCCTGATCGTCCGTCACCTGCGGACCAAGGGCTACCTCCACGTCGAGGGCAGCGGCACCAAGCGCCGCTACAAGATCACGCGCGCCGGCACCGGCTTCCTGCGTAACGGCCGATAGCGCGGCGCGTGGGGCGTCCGCTCGCACGGACCCCGAGCGCCTCGCAGGATCTCGGCGCAGGAGCAGACGGGGCTGGGGCTGACGATCGCGACCTCAGCACCTGGTCATCTGGCGGACGTCGGGCCGAGCTCCGCGCTCCGAGAACGGCGACGGCCGCCCGGAGGCGGCCGCCACATGCAGGCACCGAGGGTTCTCCCCTACCCCTGCGGCGCGAAGGTCTCCTGAAGAAGACCCGACAGACACTCGATCGCCGGCGAGAAGTCGTCGTCGCAGATCGACTCCATGCAGCAGCGGATCTTGTCGCCGTCGTTGAGGCTCTCGCAGACCTCCTTGATCCGCACCGGCGGGATCGCCTGGCCGGTGTAGTTGCCCTGGCCGTCCTTGCCGGTGCAGCCGGGTCCGATGCCGAACTCGAACTGCTTCGACGCCGCCGTGCCGCCGTCGCCGGGGAGGATGTCGGCGTCGTTCCACTGGCGGTAGATGAGGTCCTTGACCCCGCCCTCGATCGGCTCATAGGGCGGCTCCGGGTTGTGGGCCGTGACCTCGGGGATCCCGAGGATGCCGAGCATGATGACGTCCTTGCCCTGGCTCTTGAGCAGGACGTCGCGCAGGAGCTTGGTGTAGCGGGCGCCGCTCGCGTGGAGGACCCCCTTGTCGGCCGACGTGCAGTTCTCGTAGATGCCGTCGTTGTCGCCGTCGACGCAGTTCACGCCGCCGTTCCAGCAGACCGCCGAGGTGACCTTCTTCTCGCCGTCCTTGGGGTCGCTGTTCCAGTACTGCGAGTAGTTGGCGTCGCCGGCCTTCTCGTCGTCGAAGAAGTTGTAGCCGTTGGGCGCGAGGACCGAGCAGTCGGCCTCGTCGGTGACCATGACGATCGCCAGGACGGCGCCCTCGCGGAGGAAGGGGAAGGGCCCCTGGTTCCAGTCGGCCGACGGATCGAGCGCCTGCATCATCGACTCGAGCTGCGCCTCGTAGCCGCAGCCGTCGATCCCCTGGAGGCCGATGCAGCTGAGGGCGCCGGCGATGTCGTCGTTCGGGACGTTGGAGGCGCCGTTGACCTTGTAGTGGATGAAGGCGCCGTCCGGGGCGACGCCGGAGCAGGCGTTGGTGCAGGCCTCGGGGATCGACTTCTTGCCGTCAAGGCTCGTGAAGCGCTCGAGGCGATCGGTGCACGGCGTGTTGATCGGCGAGCCCTCGGCCGGGACGTAGTCGTCCTTCTGGTACTTCGCGCAGGCCGGGTGGCCCATGTCCGACGTCGTCACCATGATGTTGATGTCGGCGCTGATCAGCTTGCCCTTGCTGTCCTTGATGTTGGCGAGGCGCTCGACCAGGAGCGGGAAGTTGGCCGCGAGGTTGACCTGCTCCTCACCCATGGTCCCCGAGTTGTCGATGACGAAGAGGAGATCGAGGAGGTTGCACTGGCCATCACCGCCGCCGCAGCCCGGGATCATGTCGTCGCCGAGGTCGAGCTTGTCGCCGCCGCCGCTGTCGTCGGAGGTCGAGTCCGTGGCGGCGCTGGTGCTTCCGGTGCCGCCCGTCGCTGTGACGGTGCCGCCCGTGATCGTCACCGTCACCGACGCCGCTGTGGCGCCCGTGGTCGTGTCGTCGGAGCTACCGCTGTCGCCGCACCCGATGAGGCCGAGGCCGGCCACCAGGCCGAGCGCGCACATACGATTCAGGGAGAAGTGAGGCATATGATTCTCTCCATCGGGCCAGGGACCCGCTGCGCGAAGTCGATAGGGGCATCCTCGCACAAGGTGAGCGATTTTGCTGCCGGACTTTCTCCGTTTGCGAGCGTGCGCATGGGGCGCAAACCTCTCGTCAGCGTCGCAGACGTATGCATCACCACGAGCGCGGCATGAGCCAGCGGCAACGCGCGCAATTCGGCCCCACAGCCCGCCCTTGTGCGGCCTAGACATCGTTCCAGCGCGCCGCGACAATTGCCAGGCAGCGGCGGGTCGCGCCCCCCGTTCGCCGCGCGTTGGACCTTCTATGCGGCGCAGCGGCCCCTCTCGCCGCGATCTTGGAGCGACCTATGCCCACCCTGAAGTCCCCTGCCCTCCCCCTCTTCGCGGCGCTCGCCCTCTGCGCGTGCAACGGCGGCGAGATCATCGAGGCGATGACCGCCAGCGCCAGCGACTCGGACAGCGACAGCGCCACCGGCTCGACCTCCGCGAGCACGGGCTCAGCCTCCGCGACCAACAGCACGACCACCGACGACCCGACGGTCTCCGGGAGCGCGACCGACTCGGCGACGAGCGACTCGACGGCGAGCGCCACGGCGACCGACACCTCGCCGACCTCCGAGAGCGACAGCGCCTCGGCGACCGACTCCGCCGGCACCGACAGCACCACCGGCGGCACCGACTCGACGACGGGGGGCACCGACTCCACCACCGGCGGCACCGACTCCACCACCGGCGGCATGACGACGACGACGACGACCGGGGACTCCGACTCCGACGGGACGACGACCGGCGGCAACGGCCTGTGGGATACGCCGAACCTCTGGTACTCGGTCGACAAGTCGCTGATGTACATCGAGATCAACCCGATGGACGGCTCAGTGGTCACCCTCGTCCACAACCAGCTCAACCCCGACGTCCCGCTGTGGCACGGCCAAAACGGCCTGACGATGCTCGAGGACGGCTCGCTCCTCGGCTCGCGCGAGTCGGCGCAGGGCACCCAGATCTTCCACGTGCCCGAGCCGCCGACGACCGAGAACACGCCGGCCGACGCCGTCTACCTCGGCCTCGTCCCCAACGACATGCAGAACCAGGCGCCGATCCGCGTCGAGGCGCTCTACACCGACTGCGACGGCCGGATCTACCTGATGGACACGGGCGTCCATGTGTCGAGCTCCGAGGGGAACCGCCTCCTCCGCTTCACCGGGGATTACCTCAAGGGGGATCTCCAATTCGAGGTGATCACCGACCTCGAGAACGCCTCAGTCGGCGACATCGACGACATGTCCCCGGGGATCGACGGCGACGAGGTCACCGACGGCGTCGGCTTCGCCATGGACTCGGCGGAGCTGTGGCAGATCGACTACACGACCGGCACCGGCATGGCCCTCGCCAACACCGACGGCACCTGGGGGATCCACGCGCTCGGCGGGCCGCTCTTCAACGACCTGATGCCGCGCCTCTACATCCTCAGCGCCGGCGACGCGGACACCGGCGCCGAGCTGATGGAGGTCAACATCATGGACTACTCGAACTCGCCGCCGCTGGTCGAGGGCCCCGACCTTAACCTCAACAGCGGCTACAACGGCTGGAGCGGCCTCGCCGGGCCGCTGACCGAGTGCATGACGACGATCCCGATGTAGTCGTCGAGGGCGCGCCGCGTCACACGCGAGAGGCCGCCGCAGCGCGCTGCGACGGCCTCTCCTTCGTCAGCCTGTCGCCCCCTAGAGGACGATGTTGACGAGCTTGTTCGGCACGTAGATCACCCGCCGCGGGGTCTTGCCCTCGATGCGCTTGGCGATCTCCTCGGCCCCGAGCGCGAGCTCGATGATCTCGTCCTTCGACGCGCCCTGCGGCGCCTCGAGCTGGGCCCGCTTCTTGCCCATGATCTGGACGACGAGGGTCCAGGTGTCGTCGACGAGGAGCTTCGGATCGGCCTCGGGCCACGGCCGCA
>JAGQIT010001348.1 GCA_020431135.1 Myxococcales bacterium
CCGGCGATCGAGGCAGGCGATCCGGGCGTCGTAGAGCGCGTCTGAGTGATCGCCGCGGGAGTACTCGCGGCACGCTCGGCGGTGGGCGTCGGCCCAGCGCGCGCTGTAGGTGGTGAGGGTCTCGCGGACGCGGTCGGCGAGGTCGTCGGCGTAGGGGCGGCCGGTGGCGACCATCGCCCGCCTGATCGCTTCGGCGCGCTCGGGCCCCCAGACCGTCTGGATCAGCACCTCGCCGCCGTCGCAGGTGAGCTCGCTCGGGGCGCTCTGGGACCAGGTGATCGCGACGCCGCCGAAGGTCGCGACGGCGGCGATCCCCAGGGTGCCGAGCCAGCGCCGGTGCTTGCGCCGCGGGCCGGCCAGGGCGGCGCCATAGGCCTGCATGGTCGGCGGACGATCGGCGGGGTCGATCGCCAGACCGGAGACGACGAGGGCGTGGAGCCAGCCGGGGATCGCGCTCGGATCCACGGGCTCGCGGACGCGGCCGTAGAGGACGTTGCCCTGGAGCTCGGCGTAGCTCGCGGCCATGAAGGGGTGGACGCCGTGGAGCGCCTCGTAGAGGGCGATCGACAGGGCGAAGATGTCGGACGCGGGGGTCAGCGGCAGGCCGAGGAACTGCTCGCGCGACATGTAGGCCGGCGTTCCGACGCGCTCGCCGGTGATCGTCAGCGGCACGTCGAGGCGGTTGACCGACGACGACACGCCGCCCGACTCGAGGGTGTCGCCGAGCTCGCGCGGCTCGGTGCCGACGAGGCCGAGGTCGAGGACGCGGAGGCGTCCGTCCTCGCCGAGGATCATGTTGCTCGGCTTGACGTCGCGGTGGACGAGGCCGGCGTCGTGGAGCGCCGCCAGGCCGTCTGCCGCCTGGCGGAAGACCGCGACGATCTCCTGCCACGGGCGCTCCTCGGCGGCGAGCCACTCCTGGACGGTGGCGCCGGCGACGAACTCCATGGCGACGAAGATCTGATCGCCGGTCGTGCCGACGTCGTGGACCGTCACGACGTTCGGATGGGTGATCCGGGCCATCGCTTGCGCCTCGCGCAGGAGGCGATCGCGGCGGCGGCCGTCGACGTCGATGACGCTCGGGCGCAGGACCTTGATCGCGACCTTGCGGTCGAGCACCTCGTCGTAGGCGGCGTAGACGACCCCCATCCCGCCGGCGCCGAGGCGGCGGAGGATCGGGTAGCGGCCGATCGTCGGCGGCGCCTCGTCGCCCTCGAGGTGCTCGGCGTCGGCGGCCGGCGACGCGCCGTTCTTGCAGTTGCCGGCCATCGTCGCGGCGAAGGGGAGGTGGCCGGCGCGGTCGCGGGCCGCGGCGACGCGGGCGAGGAAGTGGGCGCGGAGGACCGACGCGGCGCCCGCGATGTCCTCGCCGGCGGCCGCGGCCTCGGCCTCGAGGGCGGCGTCGTCGAGCGCGTCGGCGAGGCAGTCGAGCGGGCTCGTGCTCGATGACGTGGACCGGGCGTCGCTCATCGGCGCACCCGTGGTCGGCGGCGCGCCGCGGCGGTCGGGCTCACGGCGGGAGGATCCGCAGGGCGACCCGGCGTATGCGGCGGATGACGGTCTCGAGCTCGGTCTGGCTGAGCCCGACCTGGGCGCGGATCATCGGGCCGTCGCAGCCGAGCTCCATCGCGTCGAGGACCAGCAGCGCCCGATCGTCGCCGCGCTCGCCGAAGTGGGCGCGCAGGAACCGGATCTTCTCCTCGGCCGCGAGCGCGTTCTCCGGGTCGTCCGGGGCCACCAGATCCATGCTCGAGGTCAGGCCGACGGTCCGTCCGCGGCGCTTGCCCTCGTGGTAGGCGACGCTGCGCATCACGCCGATCAGGTGACCGACGAAGTCGACGGCCGCCTGGTTCCATTGCCGTCGTCCGCTCAGCGTCCGCTCGAGGGCGTCGAAGAGGAGCGTCTCGCCGTCCAAGCTCGGCACCTTCCACGCGAGGATCCGCGCCGCCTGCCGGAGGCGGTACCAGTCCGCGTCGGACATGGCGCGAACAGCGCTTTCGATGGCATCTGCGCATGCGGGGGCTTCGAGTCGCTTGTTCATCGGCGGCAGGGAGCGCGCCGGAGCGAGGCGTTTTCCCCACTCACAAGGTTAACGCCGCGGTGACCAGGACTCCGGACACACGGGAAAAATAATTCTAGTTACGTAAGGTAATGTTGTGCAGATTCGCTCGGTTTCTGCGCTGATCGTTCCCAAAATGAAGACTTTCATTGGCGGATCCACGGTGGTGTCGCTAGACCCCACGGTCTTCATTCGTTCGGTGCTCTTCGGCGGATAGTCTTCGTTTGTAGCTCGAGGCGGCGTCGCGCTTCGGCGGCGCCGCGTCGCTATCCGAACGCTATGCGAAGCTTCGACATGTGCGGGCCGTCGTCGAGGTGACGAGGGACGCGCGGCGAGACCACCGCCGAGGGCTCCTGAACCTTCGGACAGGATCGTCGCAGCCGCGCGCGCCGCTCGACGGCGCCTCGTCGAAGCGGACGCCGTCGGCCTCGACGCGGCGGAGCGCTCGCGGGGACGACGTCCGCCTGTCTCCGTCGTCGTATACGGAGGTTGTCCGCCCGCCGCCTCGCGGACGACCGACGCGCACGGCGCGAGAGCGCGCCGCAGGCCTCCGAGCGGGCCGCTAGCGGTCGCGGGGATCGGGCCGGCTCGGCGCCGGAGCCGGCG
>JAGQIT010001349.1 GCA_020431135.1 Myxococcales bacterium
TCCGCCCGGATCGTCAGCGACGCGACCTTCTTGCGCAGGGCGACGACCTCCTCCGAGGCGTTCTCTTCCCCGCTCTCCTCCGGCTTCGCGGCGCCACGAGGCCCGCGCTTGCCCGTCTCCGCGGCGATGATCAGCGCCTCGCGCTCGCCCAGCGATCGCTCGAGACCTCGGAGTTCTCCCGCGCGCCTCGTCAGCTGGCGCTCGCGCTCGTCGAGCGCCGCCTCCCTCGCGGCGACGGCCGCCTCGCGCTCGCTGTCCCCCGGCCGCGCGCGCGCCGGCTCTTGCTCCGGCGCGACCTCGACCTCGGGCTCGACAGCGGGCAGGATGCGTCGTCTCGGATCAAAGCTGCTGTTGCTGCTCGCCGCCGCCTCGCTCGTCGCCGCCTCGAGCGGCGCGGCCACCTCGACCCTCGGCGCGTCGGCGTGGTTGAGGATCGGCGCGACCGGCTGATCCCCCTGCGGGAGCGCCAGGAGCACGCACTCCTCCTCACGCGGGCGCGGCTCGGCCGACGCCAGGGCGAGCAGCGCGACCGGCCGCGGCGCGGCTGCGAGGAGATCATCCGAGAAGATCGCCTGCCGCGGCGCCTCCCGATCGCCGCCTTCGCCGGCGATCGGCGCGATCGTCAGGCCCTGCCACGGCGACAGGGCGAGCCACTCGATCGCCGCGAAGCTCGGCGCGAGCGCGGCGGCGACGTCGGCCTGCGCCTGGGGATCCGCGCGCTCGAGGTAGACCGCGAGCGTCCCCCCTTGGCGGAGCACCCGACGGATCTCGGCGACGCTCACACGGGGGATCTCCTCCGACGAGATCGACACGACGTCGACGCTCGCGTCGCGCAGCGGCAGCGTCTCCCGAGCGGGGTGGACCTCGATCCCTGGCTCCGCACCGACGCCGCCGCCGATGACGAAGACGCGGCGCGCACCGGCGGCGAGGAGACGGCGACAGCCGTCCGCACGCGCCTCACCGATCACGACGACCAGCCGGCCGAGCACGCGTCGCTCTAGAGCCACATATGCGGGTAGGAGGTGCACAGCGCCCGCCAGTAGGCGCCCATGATACTCCAAGCGCCCCTCGCTACCGGCGCGCACCGATGGGGGCGTCACCTGGCCAGAGTCGCGCGTCGGGGCGAGCGAGGCGCGACGATGGACCGCCGAGGGGCGGCCGCGAAGCGCTCGGGGGGCGCGTTCGACCGCGCGGGGATCCATCGTCCTCCCGCGGTTGATCCGCGGGGGTCGGCTACTCTACGATCACGCAGCATCGATGGCGGCCAAGCTCATCCTGATCGGCGGCGATCACCCGGTCGAGCACATCCTGTCGTCGTTCAACACGCTTGGACGACACCCCGATAACTCGATCCAAGTTCTCGACCGCATCGTCTCTAAGGAGCACAGCCGCATCACGCTCGGCCCGGACGGCCGCTACGTGATCCGCGACGTCGGCTCCCTCAACGGCACCTACGTCAACGGCGAGCGCGTCAGCGAGTGCGTCATGAAGTCGGGGGATCACATCTCCCTCGGCAACACGACCTACCGCTTCGTCGAGGACACCCCGCAGGAGCGGATGCCTCTGCGCCGGGTGACCATGATGGCGGACCAGGTCCAAAGCCAGGTCCAGTCGAGCATCTCGGCGAACTCCCGGTTCCTGCCGGCGCACGAGATCAACGACCAGACGATCCTCCGCGCCGACTACGAGAAGCTGCGGATCGCCCACGAGCTCTCGCAGAAGCTCTCGCTGAGCACGGACCTCGACTCGCTGCTCCAGAAGATCGTCGACGAGGCGTTCCAGCTGATCCGCGCCGACCGGGCCGTGATCCTCCTCTACGACCCCGACACCGACGAGCTCGAGCCGCGCTTCGTCCGCCAGAAGCGCGACGAGGAGATCAAGCTCTCCAAGAGCATCCTCGACGAGGTGAAGACCAAGAAGCGCGCGGTGCTCTCCTCCGACGCGCTCGTCGACGAGCGCTTTAAGGCGGCGAAGAGCATCATCATGCAGGGCATCCGCTCGACCATGTGCGTGCCGCTCGTCTCCAACGACAAGCTCCTCGGCGCGATGCACATGGACTCGATGCTGGCGACCGGCGCCTTCACCGAGAAAGATCTCCTCCTCTTCTCGGGCATCGCCACCCAGGCGGCGGTCGCGATCGAGAACCACCGCCTGGCGAAGAACATCGAGTCCGAGGCGGCGACCCGGGTGCAGTTCCAGCGCCTGCTCTCGCCGAACCTCGTCGATCAGATCGTCTCCGGCCAGCTCGCCCTCGACCAGGGCGGCTCGCGCCGCGACGTCACCATGCTCTTCGCCGACATCCGCGGCTTCACGTCGATGTCCGAGCGCCACGCGCCGGAGGAGATGGTCAACACCCTCAACGAGTACTTTGAGGTGATGGTCGACGTCCTCTTCCGCCACGGCGGGACCCTGGACAAGTACGTCGGCGACGAGATCATCGGCCTCTTCGGCGCCCCCGTGGAGCTGCCGGACGCGCCGCTGCGGAGCATCCGCTGCGCCCTCGACATGATGCGCGCCCTCGAGGAGTTCAACCGCCTGCGGGCCGACCGCGGCCTCGAGCGGATCCGCATCGGCATCGGCATCAACTCCGGGCCCGTCATCGCCGGCGCGATCGGCTCGTCACGCACCCTCCAGTACACGGTCATCGGCGACGCGGTGAACATCGCCTCGCGCCTGTGCGGCCTCGCGCGCCCCGGGGAGATCCTCGTCTCCGACTCGACCAAGGACCTGGTCGGCGAAGGCGTCCTCGTCGAGCCGCGAAAGCCCGTCTCGGTGAAGGGCAAGCGCGACGCCCTCCAGGTCTACGC
>JAGQIT010001350.1 GCA_020431135.1 Myxococcales bacterium
GCGATCATCCGCGCGAGGCCCTCGCGATCGAGGGTCTTCTTCCAGAGGATCTTCGCTGAGGCGAGCGCGCCCTCGCCGTACTCGTCGTAGCTCGTGAACGCGGCGATCTCGACGCTGACCTCCTCCGCCAGCGCCCCGTAGACGTCGTCGAGGAGGACCGCATAGATCGCCGCGAGGGCGTTCGTGCGCTTGTCGGCGTCGGGGTCGAGCGCGCGCTGGTCGACGAAGAGGCGGAGGTGCCCGTCCGCGTAGCGCACCTGGATCGCCTCCGTGTCGATCGCGGGGAGCCGCTCGCGGTCGAGCTTGCTCGCCGTGACCGCGTCCACGAGCAGCTCGGCGGGCTCCTCGTCCTCGCGCTCCACGTCGGCGTTCTCGATGTCGCGGTGCCGGGGCGGACGCGCGAGGAGGTGCGCGCGGAGCTGGGGGTAGAGGAGCTCCGCGAAGACCTCGCCGGTGATCTCGATCGCCCAGATCGATCCGTGGTGCATGTAGCGCCCGCGCGACCACGGCTGGCTGCCCCACGCGGAGTAGTCGAGCGCTCGCTGGACGATCCGCTCCGCGGGGTCGACGATCTGGAAGCCTGCGCGCTTGATGCGTTCGAGCGCGGCCGCGCCGGCCGGATCATGGGCCCGCATGGAGTCCATGTAGCGAGTTCCCATCGCGGTGTTGTCGAGGAAGAGAACCAACGCGCCCGTCCGCCGGCGGTAGGCCTCGAGCTCGCGCAGCTGGGCCATCAACGCGTCGCCGCCGCTCTTTGCGAGGAAGCGATCGAGCAGGCCGATCTCGAGGAGAACCACGTCGACGCGGAGGCCGGCCTCCTCGTAGAGGCCGAGGAACTCGATCTCCTCGGGGAGCGAGGCGGCAGCCTTCGTCCGCTGGAAGAGGTCGAAGCGGAGCCGGTCGCGGTAGCCGAGTTCAGCGACGAGCACCTGATCGATCTTTCGACCGAGCGAGTACTCGCCGACGACGTCGTTGTAGGCGGCCATCGACGAGCCGATCAGGAGCCCGACGTAGGGCCCGACGCGCGGCTGGTCGGACCACCGAGCGTCGAGGTGCTCGTGCGGGCGGAAGCGCAGGAGTGCGACCTTGCCGATCCCCCCGCCGAGGCGATCGTGGAGCGGGGGCTTCGCCGTGCCGCCGCCGAAGTGGCCGGTCTTGGCGAGGCCGAGGAGGCCGTCGTCGATCCTGTACAGACGCGAGCGGCGGCGCTCGAGGTAGAAGAGCGAGGTGGTCTCGGGGTCGAGGGCCATCGAGCCGACGTGGAACCCCGAGACCGGCGAGTCGCTGTTCGAGTTCCACATCGTGTACGCCTGCCCGTAGACCTCCGGCTTGACCCACGGGTAGACCTTGCGCTCCTCGAGATCGAGGTAGCGCAGATGCACGCGCTCGGTGAGGCGGTGGAGGTGCCGGCTCGGCTTCGCCGGCGGGACCTCATCCTGGACCAGGAGGCCGCCGTAGCGCTCGACGTAGGCGATGTCCTGGATCGCCGCGAAGCGGACCTCGGCGAAGCGATAGGGGAACTTCTTCTTGCGCGCGCGCGGGAAGAGCTCCTCGGCGTCGTTGGCGAAGAGAACCTCGACCGTGACGCGCGGGTCGTCGCCGATCGTCCCCTTGAGGATCTGGCTGTCGCGCGTCACGACGAAGAGATCGTCGCCATGGACCGCGAAGGTCTTGAGGCCGAGGGGCTGCTCGAGCTGGGGTGCATGAATCGACCGTGTTCGGTGGGAGTTGGTGCCGAGCGCGAGCGTGTGGACGCGCGACTGGCGATCGAGCGCGAGCACCTCCCCTCGCCGACAGCGCAGCACCTGGAGATCGCGCGGGAACTCCTTCCAGGTGTCGACGACGCTGCCACGGACGCTCCGCAGTTCGGAGCGGACGCCGTCGATGAAGAAGACCTCGCCGTCGGCGACGCAAGGTGAGCGCGGTCGGTTGAGGAGGGCCGACCCCGCGGCGCCGTCCGTGCGGCCCGCGGTCCGCGGCGTGCCGGCGAGTAGCTCGGTCGTCTGCATGCTCCCTCCGATACGCCGCAGCACGTGGTTGCCCGTGTCGGCGACGACGAGCTGATGCCCCTCGGGGTCCCAAGTGACGCCGACAGGATCCTGAAAGCGCGCCTGCCACGACGCCCCCTCCGCGTAGCCAACCTCGAGCTGCCCGACGATCGTGCTGTGCGGGCCCTCGCGGCGGATGATCTCGCCGTCGCGCGGCCGGCGAGAGAGCCCGAGGTTGAGCTCGTGGAGGAGGTTGATCGCGAGGAGGCGGTTGCCCTCGGGGAGGAGGTGGCAGTGATCGATGAAGTGCTCGGGGGCGAAGAGCGGGTGATCGAGCTCGACGAGGCGGAGCTTGTCGCCGCGCGGATCGACGCGGCGGATCCGCTCGCTGAGCGCGGCGTAGCGGGCCCCGAGGGCGGCATCGTCGATGGCGTCGCCGAGCACCGCCTCGTTGAGCGGGGTCGTGAAGAAGGTCGCGGATCGACCGCTGCGGGCGAAGCGAGCGAGCGTCCGCTCGAGTGCGGCGACCTGCGCGGACGCGTCGTCGAGGTCGTTCTCGCGGTAGTGCTCGCGCAGCCGCGCGCGCGCCTGGGCCTCCGACTGTCGGCGGCGCTTGGCGTGCTTGGGGCGCAGCGCCGCGAGGGGCTCGGCGAGCTCGGCGAGCCAGCGGTCGAGGCCGAGGCGCTCGCG
>JAGQIT010001351.1 GCA_020431135.1 Myxococcales bacterium
CACCGGCGAGGGCGCGCCGACGGTGCCCTGAGCGTCGGCTCGGGCTCGGTCGAGGGCGCCTGAGGCGGCGAACTGGTGATACTCTCGTGCTCCTCCCTCGCGGAGGTCCACGCCTGTGCACGCCGCTCTGCTCTCGGCCGCTCTCCTGGGGATCGCGACGCCCGTCGCCGCGGAGGACGTCGTCGAGCCCGCGGCGGAGCCGGACGCGGCCGCGAGCAGGCCGCCGGGCGAAGGCCCGCTACGACTACCGCGCCTTCATCGACGCCTTCGGCAGCGTCAACTACAACCGCCCGCGCCGCCACGGCGGGGCGAACATCGCCCACGGCAACGACTGGAGCACCGGCTTCGGCCTGGTCTGGGCGGGCCTCGACGTCAGCGGCGACTACGGACCCGTCGGCGGGACGCTCGGCGTCCGCCTCGGTCCGGTGACGGAGCTCTACAACGGCGCCGACACCAGCTACGGCCTCCAGTACCTCAAGCAGGCCTACGCGACCCTCCGACCGATCCCACGCAGCGATCGCCTGGCGATCGACTTCGGCAAGATGGACACCCTCTACGGGGCCGAGGTCGCGGACTCTCAGGACAACCTCAACTACACGCGCGGCGCCCTCGTCTGGATCGAGCAGCCCTTCTTCCACACCGGCCTGCGGATCCGCTACCAGGCGCTGCGGTGGCTCGAGGTCGCGGCGCTCGCGGTCAACGGCTGGAACAACACCCTCGACAACAACCGCGGCAAGACCTTCGGGATCCAGGAGACGATCACGGCGCTCGACGGCGACCTCACGGTCGCGCTCGGCTACCTCACGGGGCCGGAGGGGGACGACGTCGTCAGCGTCGCCTGCCCGATGGACACGATCTACGACGGCGCGGTCGGCTGCGCGCCGGCGCAGGGGAGCGCCGCGAGCGCGACAGACGTCGCGTTCGAGGGGGTAAATCGCAATTGGCGTCACTTCGCGGACCTCGTGATCCGCTACCGGCCGCACCGACGTCTGCTCCTGCTAGTCAACGCTGACTTCACCCATGATCGCCTCCCCGTCGACCCGAGCTCAGGGGCGACCACGCCGGGGATGATGTACGGGGTCATGGCGGCCGCAGGGTTCAGCTTCACCGAGCGCTGGTCCGCCGCGGCGCGCGGAGAGATGGTCGACGACGTCTACAACACATGGACGCGCGCGCTGAGCAGCGACGCGGGGATCGACCGCCTGCGCCTGATCACCGGGACCGTGACGCTCCGCTACCAGCCGGTGCCGCAGCTCGCCGTGATGCTCGACAACCGCGTGGACTCGGCGAATCACCCGATCTTTGACCGGCGCGGGGCGACCGACGCGGCGAACGTCCAGGTGACGTCGACGCTGGGCGTGATCGTCATGACCCGCTGAGCGGGCGAGCGCGCGCGCTCGCGGACGCTCGCGGACGCGGACGCGGTCGAGTTGACAGACATGAAAGATAGGAGTTACACATCTGTTCGTGTCTGTTCGTCGCTCGCGCGAGGCGCCCGAAGAGGAGCTTGAGGCGGTCTACGCCGCGGCCGAGGCGCTGGTCGCCGACGGCCGCTTCTCGATGACCGCGCTCGCCGAGGCGCTCGGCTGCTCGCGCGCCCAGCTCTATCGCCAGGTGGGCAGCGGCCGCGCGCTCCTCGATCGCCTCCGCGCCCGCGGCGTCGACACCGAGGTCGGCTCGCCGGCGCGGCGGCGGGTCCTCGCGGCGGCCGAGGCGTTGGTGGCCAAGCGCGGCCTCGTCGAGGTCACGGTCGAGGAGATCGCGGCGGCGGCTGAGGTCGCGCCGGTGACCATCTATCGCCTCTTCGGCGATCGCGACGGCCTCCTGCGTACGCTGATCGAGGGGATCTCGCCGCGCGCGGACGTCGACGAGGCGCTCGCCGGCGACGACCTCGAGGGCTCGCTCGTCGCGGCGATGGCCCGGATGCTGGCGTTCATCCGCGACCACCGCGGGCTCATCGCGAGCTCGGTCGGCGGCGAGGGGATGGCGGCGCTGGCCTCCCTGCGGCAGACCAACCAGTCGAGCCGCGAGAGCCTGCGCCGCTTCTTTCGCCGCCACCGCTCCGCGCTCCGCGGCGCGCCGGAGCGCCAGGTCCAGGCCTTCATGGCCCTGGGCCTCGGCGGCGGCTTGATGCTCGGCCCCGACGACGATCCGCGCCGACGCGCGCGGGCGCTGGTCGGGGTCCTTCTCGACGGGACACGGCGATGACGGAGGCGACGATGACGACGCGACAGTCCACAGGGAGCGCTGACACCGACGACGGGGCCGCGAACGGCGAGGGCTCGGGGCTCTCCGAGGGCGCGGCTGTATCGACGAGCTCCGCGTCGAGCCCCGCGTCGTGGATCCGAGAGCTCGCCGCGGGAGCGCCCGAGGCCGACGCGCAGGCGCTCCTCGCCGCGCTCGGCGGCAAGGGCCTCAACCTCGCGCGGATGACCGGACGCGGCTTCCCGGTGCCGCCGGGCTTCGTGATCACGACGGCCGCCTACCGCCGCGTCGCCGCGGGCGCGGA
>JAGQIT010000133.1 GCA_020431135.1 Myxococcales bacterium
GAGTAGCCGATGATCGCGTTCAGCGGCGTACGTAGCTCATGGGACATGTTGGCGAGGAAGCGGCTCTTCGCCTCGTTGCCGGCGATCGCCTCGTCGCGCGCCTGGGCGAGCGCCTCGTTGGCGCGCTGGAGCGCGACGGTCCGCTCCTCGACGCGCTTCTCGAGCTCCTCGTTCGCCTGCCGCGCCGCCTCCTCGGCCTCGCGGAGCTCGCGGATGACCTCTTGGTGGAGGAGCTCGCGCTTGTCCCGGCCCTCTTCGAGCTCTTGACGCACCTGCTCCGAGCGCTCGAGCTTCCGGGTCAGCACCCGGTTCTTCCGCTCGAGCGCGCGGACTTGAGCCTCGAGGACCCGGATGCGATCGTCGGTCAACTAGTTACTCGGTCCCGAGCAAGAGTGTGATGAAGGTTTCGTTGTGGAAGTGGGGGGCCTCGCCTGCGCGGACCGGGCTGACCTCGCCGTAGGCGTAGAAACCACAGAAGGGCAGATCGCCGATCTGCGACCCCTTGAGGAGAGTGTACTCCTCTGGCGTCCGGGTGCCGAGGAGCTGCTTGCGGGCCGCGCACGAGAACACGAGCGCGCCCTTCGGTGAGCTGCCCGGGTAGCCCTTAATCGCGCGGTCCACCGAGCTCTTGGTCGCCTCGATGATCGCGTCACGTGTCCCCGTGGTCAGCTGGACGCTGGCGCCCTGGGGGATGGTCCCCGCGTAGATGACGCTGCCGCTCTCGAGATCGTAGCCCTGCGGCGCCCGCAGGTAGAACTCGTCGCCGTCGCCGTCGCCGACGAGGACGGCGAGCGGATACTCGCCGGTCGGGAAGACGTCCGGCCCGAGGTAGTGCTGGTAGAACTCGATCGCCGTCATGTCGCCGACGCGCGTCAGCACGTTGCCGTGGACGGTCGCCACGCCCGGCTTGCCGATCAGCGTCCAGCCGCTGGCGACGCCGTGCGAGACGAGCAGGTCGCCGGCGATGAGGAGCACCGGCACCGCGTCGCTGACGACCTCGCGGCCGCAGAACTGGAGAACCCGCTTGAAGCGCCACTGGTCACCGGCCGTGCCGCCGATCACCGGCAGCTCCTCGCCGAGGAGCCCGCGCAGCGAGCGAACCAGCGCCGCGACGTCGCACGTCAGCGCCTCCGGGGTCGTCAGGCACAGGCGGGGCGGGCCGTCGAGGCCCTCGCGCGCCTGCTCGACCGCGACCTTCGCCGCCGCGGCGACGTCCTTCGACACCTCGCGCCCGAGGCCGACGCCGACCGAGATCGAGTCGCCGACGAAGAGGAGGAGGACGATCGAGTCCTCGGCGAAGCCGACCTCGGACGAGACCTCGCCGTCGGTCGAGCAGCCGATCAACGCGATGCCGGGGAAGGCGTCGCACAGCGAGCCCAAGAGCTGCTCGTGATCGTGGTCGATCCCGGCGAAGACGACGCCGCCCTTGACCTCGGCGTCGCCGAGCTGCTCCCGCGCGACCTCGAGAAGCTCTTCGATCGCGCCTTCGGTGTCAGGGTCTTCGCTGTGGACAATCACTAGATCGAACATCTGTACCTCCCGTCCGCATTCGTGCGTTCGGCTGGGCACAAGCGTAACCAGTCACCGCGGAGGCAGACAACGCAGTCGACCACACTTCGATGCGCGGCGCCGCGCATCGCCGCCGCCGCCGCCCCGCGCTCGCGGGCCTCACTCGCAGGTGAGGTCGGCGGTGACGATGGCGTTGCGCTCGCGCAGCTCGAGGATCGCCGGGCAGTCGCCGGCGTCGAGCGCGGTCGCGCGGACGTCAACACCGTCGCCGTTGCGGAAGTTCGGCAGGGCGATGAGCGGCGCCAGATCGTCGATCGCCGTCCCCGAGACGTCGAGCGAGGCCAACGTCGTGATCGCCTCGACCCCGGCGAGCGAGGCCAGCGGGGTGTCTTCGAGCGAGATCGTGGTGATGTCCTCCCAGGTCGACATCTCCGCAAGCGACGCGATCTCAGTGCCCGCGGCCTCGAAGCGCTCGAGGCCGAGGATCGCGAAGAGCGGCGTCGCGTCGCTGATCGCCGTTCGGTGGAGGATGAGGCCCTTGAGTTGGGTCACGCCCGCGAGCGCGCCGAGGCTCGCGTCGGTGATCGCCGGCGAGTCGCTGAGGTTCAGGTTGCGCAGCGCGGCCATCTCCGTGAACACCCCGAGATCGGTCGGCGCCACGAAGGTCGCCTCGATCTGGCGCAGGAGCGGCAGGCCGACGAGGGGCGCGAAATCGGCCGTCGTCGGGGCGCCGCCGATCCCGAGCCAGTCGAGGGCGACGAGGCCGGCGAGCGGCTGGAGATCCGAGATCCCGAGGTTGTCGCGGAGATCGAGGCGGCGCAGCGCCGTCAGCCCGGCGACCGGCCCGGCGTCGCTGAGCTCGTTCTGCCGGGCGAGGAGCGTGCGCAGGTTCAGCAGCCCCTCGACCCCCGCGAGGCTCGTCAGCGCGTTGTCCTCGACGTCGAGGCGGATGAGCTTCGGCAGGCCGCTGAGGCCGCTGAGGTCGCTTATCTGGTTGCCCTCGAGATCGAGCTCGAGGAGCTCCGGCTTGTCGCCGACGCCGCCCACGTCGCTGAGCTTGTTGTCGCGGGCCTCGAGATCGCGGAGGGCGACGAGGCCGGCGAGCGGCGCGAGCGACTCGATCTGATTGGCGTCGAGGTCGAGGTGCTCGAGGCGATCGAGGCCGGCGAGCGCCTCGACGTCGCGGATCTTGTTGCCGGCGAGGCGGAGGGCGAAGAGCTCGCTGAGTTCGGCGAGCGGCTCGAGATCGTCGATCGCGTTGGCGTCGAGAACGAGGGTGTCGAGGCTGAGGAGCTCCGCGAGCGGCCGCAGGTCGCTCACCCCCGTCGACGTCGCGTCGAGGTGGCGCAGATCGACGAGGTAGCGCAGCGGCCCGAGGTCACTGGCCTCGGTGTGGGCGACGTTGATCTTCTGCAGGGTCTCGATCGACGCGAGCGGCCTGAGGTCGCGGATCGGGTTGTCGTCGAGCTCGACCTCGCGCAGGAGCGGCAGGCGGGCGAGCGGCTCGAGGTCAACTATCAGGTTGTCCGCGAGGCCGAGGCTGACGAGGCCGTGGGCGCACTCGAGGCCGGTGAGGTCGGCGATCTCGAGGCCCGCGCCGCGCAGCCCCTCGAGCTCCTCGAGGTCGGCGGCGTAGATCATCGGCTCGACCTCGCCGCCGCTGTCCGTGTCGGTGTCGCCGGCGGTCGAGCGATCGGGGAGCACCTCGAGGAGGAGCGCGCGCAGGGCCTCGTCGGGGACCTCGACGATCTCGCCGCACTCGACCGGCGGCAGGTCCTCCGGCGGCTCGTCGCCCGCGCAGCCGGCGACGACGACGAGCGCGAGGAGCGGGAGGACGGCGCGGGTCACAGCGCTAGCTTACCCCCTCCCCCGCCCCGAGGCAGCCCCGAGGCAGCCCCGAGGCCCTGCGCCCGTACGCCCGGCCGCTCGCCCCTCAGTCGCCGAAGAGCGGCACCGGCACCAAGGTCGAGCCCTCGAGCCGCTCCTGCAGCTCGTCGAGGTCGCTCTGGCGGACGCCGTAGGTGCCGACCATGACGATGTGGCCCTTGAAGCGGTGGCGCTCATGGAACTCGACGAGGGTGTCGAGCGCGGCCTGCAGCGTGTTCTGAGCCTTGCTCAGGTTGGGGACGACGGCGAGGTACATCGTCATGTCCGCCGGCGCGTACTCGGTGAGCTCGGTGAAGATGCGGATCGTGTTGCCCTCGATGCCGTCCGGGCGGATCGAGTCGCGCGAGATCTTGTAGATGTACTCGGTGCGCACCGACTTCGTCATGTGGAAGACGACGATCTGGCGGTACGGGATCCCGGTGACCTTGCTCTGCATCCGCGCGAGGTCGATGGCCTTGGTGATCAGCTGACCGATGCGGACGCCGCCGACGGCGACGACGATCGTCCGGTCCTGGGTCTCGATCGCCGTCGACTCGACCGACTCGACGACCCGTCGGTAGTAGCGGTGGGCGGCGCGGAGGATCGTCCGGTGGTTGTAGGCGAGGAGGACCGCCGCGACCATCAGGAGGACGAGGGTGACGAGGGTCTGGAGCTCGCCGATGTGCTCGCGGTTGACCTCCCACATCGACAGCAGCGCGTAGGCGAGGACGCCGGCGCCGATGAGCGCGCCGATCGGCACGCGGACGCCGCTTATCGTCATGTTCCACGGGGCGACGTAGATCCGGCGGTCGTCGGCCTTGAAGCGGCGCAGGAGGATGAAGGCGACCATCCCCGAGAACATCACCAGGGCGAAGGTCGCGCCGTACCAGCGCTCGAGCTTGTGGAGGTCCCACTCGGCCTCGAGCGCGAGGAGGAAGATCGCCACGAGCATCAGGCCGTGGATCCGCGAGAACGAGCCGCGGCTGTTCGGCGTCAGGAAGAGGCGCGGGAGCAGCGAGTCGCGGGCCATCGTCTTCCACAGGCCGCGGGCGCCGGCGAAGCCCGTGTTGGTCGCGCCGATCAGCATCAGCGCGGCGTTGGCGACGATGACGACGTGCCAGAACTTGCCGAGCGCCGACGAGTCGGTGACCCCGGTGACCGCGTGGTGGCCGAGGGCGGCGAGGAGGTACGACGAGTTGCCGAGGAGCGCCTCCGGCGGGAGCACGAGGAAGAGGAGGAGCGAGAGCGAGCCGCCGACCACCAGGAGGATCGACAGCATCCACTTGTAGATCTTGGCGACGTCGACGCTCGGGTTCTCGAGCTCCTCGGGGATGTTCATCACCGACTCGACGCCGGAGGCCCCGAGGATCGACGAGCCGACGCCGGCGAGGAAGAGCGGCGCCGACAGGAGCGCGAGGCCCGGGAGGAAGCTCGGGAGCTCGACGTGGCCCTCGAGGCCGTGGGCCTCGCCGCCGCCGACGGAGGCGGCGTCGACCGGCGCGCCGCTGGTCAGGACGCTGAAGTCCGCGCCGTTCATCGCCAGGTAGATGATCCCGAAGACGATCGTGATCCCCATGACCACGAGGTTGATCAGGAAGATCGTCTTCGAGACCTGGACGCTCTCCTTGAGCCCCTGGTTGTTGAGCATGTAGAGGAGCACGAGCGGCGCGAACATCACGACCGCCTGGCTGCTCATGATCGACGAGAGGACGAGCGCGAGGACGCTCGCGCCGAAGACCGTGTAGACGATCCGCCGCCACTGCTTGGGCATCACCCAGATGCCGAAGCCCATCGACGGGATCGCCGACAGGCCGATCGCCATCGCCGTCGCCGAGTCGCCGGCGACCAGCGACATCACGTAGTCGCTGTACGACAGGAGGCTGACGATCGCCGTGGCGACGTAGGAGAAGGAGATGATGACGCCGACGAGCGCGGCCGCGATGATCGCCAGCTTCCCGAGGTGGGAGAGCGCGTAGCGGGTCATCACGTAGGTGCCGCCGTTCGACAGCGTCAGCAGCACGGCCTCGATGTAGAGCGGCGCGAGGAGGAAGAGCAGGAGGTAGAGCGCGATCTGGAAGAAGGGCGTCGCGTAGCCGACCCCGGCCGCGAGGAGGAACCCCGAGGCGTAGTAGGGGGAGGTCAGCGGGTCCGGGCCGACGAGGAAGAGTCCCTCGCGCCAGCTCAGGTTGGGGTGCTCAGGTTCTGCCGCTTGTGCCGCTTCCGCGCTCATGGAGATACCCGGGGGTGGTATGCCCCCGCGGCCAATTCCGTACAACCGCGATCGGACGCGCGCTTGCGCCCATCGCGCCCGTCGCCACGTCGGCCGCCGATGTGCGCACAGCGTAGGTCCGGCGGCCTCAACGGGAGGTCAAGGGCGCCGGCGCGGGGATCAAGATCGTGTAAAGACGCGGGCACACCGGCGACGACCGGGCGCGGGCCTCCACGTCCGCAGAGACCACGTCCGCCGCTGGACGTCGCGACGCGCTGAGAACGGGACAGGGCGGCGCAGTCCCCTGCCCCGCCCCGTCGCTCGTCGTGCGCACGCGCGTCGATCAGCCCGGCCCGAAGCCAGGCGGGAGACCTCCGGGCATGCCCGGGGGCATGCCGCCAGGCATGCCAGGCATGCCACCAGGCGCCGGCGACGAGGCGCCGCCGGCGTCCTTGAGGAACTCGTCCTTGTCCTTGTGCATCTGCTGGAAGGCGTCGTCCGAGATCACGTAGAACCACTGGTCGAAGCGCTTTTGCAGCTTCTGCGCGCGGTCGAGGCCGGGGCCGGCGGGGGGCTCGAGCTCCGGCGCGCCCTCGGGCAGCTCCGGCTTCGTGACGCCCTTGTCGTACGCCGGATCGTAGGCGACGTCGACGAACATGAAGCGGTTGGCCTTCTTCTCGCCCTCGCCCTCGGCGCTGTCGCCCGCGCCGACGCCGTCGCCCGCGCCCGCGGTCAGGGCGAGGCCGGAGTCGAAGGTCACCTCGCCGAAGTAGAGGGTGTAGACGACGCCGTCGTCGCAGACCGCCCGCAGCTCGCCCTCGTTGCCGAAGAGGCGGGTGCCGTCCGGCGTGACGAAGAAGCCCTTGGCCTGCAGCGCCCCGAGGGTGAGCTGGGCCGGGCGCGGGCGCACGCCGACGATGTTGAGGCGATCGATCGCCCCGAGCACCTGGCTGACCTTGGTCTTGTCGACCTCCTTGCCCTCCGGGAGCGCGATGTCGTCGGCCGGCGTCCAGACCTTCGCCCCGGCGTCATCGCCCTCGGGCGCCCTGAGCTCGATCGACAGCGGATCGCGGCCGGTGACCTTGCCCTCGTTCTCGTCGACCTTGTAGCTGTCGCTGATCAGCTTGACGATCGAGTCCTTCTCGATCTTGAGGAGGTCCTTCTCGATCCAGTCGGTGAACTCAGTCGAGACGTCGACCTTGAGCTTCGACGCGTAGACGCGCTTCTGCCCCGGGAAGCGGACGTAGCGGTAGCCCGGCTTGTCGTCGACCATCTTGCCGAGGATGACGTCGACGAGGGTGCCGCCGCTGGCGTCCTTGATCGTCACCCGCTGGCCGCGGCCGCTGGCGTCGGCCTTGTCCGGATCCTCGACGCCGAAGGCGGCGTGGTCCTCGGCGCGGTCCGAGCGGACGATGTCGCGGCGGACGTCGATGAACGAGGCCGCGGCCTTGCCCATGCGCTCGGTGCCGTCGGCCGGGTAGTCGTTGTGGCTCGGGATCACCCAGCGGCCGTC
>JAGQIT010001352.1 GCA_020431135.1 Myxococcales bacterium
GGCGCGGTGAGTTCGCGCTGGTTGCTCGCCTGGCAACGCCGAGGCCCCCGCCGAGATTCCCGCGGCCGCCGAGGGGCCGGCGCCCTCGGCCTTACCAAGCGGGGGAGGTCGCGTTACCTTCCAGCCACCCATGATCCAGTCGTTCCGCAAAGCGACCCAGAGCTTCGTCATCTGGATTATCCTCGGCGTCCTCGCGCTCGCCTTCGGTCT
This sequence comes from Myxococcales bacterium, assembly GCA_020431135.1. Taxonomy (GTDB): domain Bacteria; phylum Myxococcota_A; class Polyangia; order Nannocystales; family Nannocystaceae; genus JADJRG01. Next base: position 211 of record JAGQIT010001352.1, read on the forward strand.
CTCCTTCGGCCTCCCCAGCGACGCGATCAGCCTCGGCGACGAGCCCCTGGTCAAGGTCGACGGCGACACCATCAGCGACGCCGACTACCAGTACGAGTACATGGCCGTCACCCAGCTGATGATGCCGCGCTCGAAGATGGACCCGAAGTTCATGGAGCTGATGGGCTTCAAGGAGGAGGTCCTCGAGGCGGTGATCGAGCGCGAGCTCCTCGCCGACGTCGCCGACAAGATGGGCATGGCCGCGAGCAAGGCCGACGCCGAGGACCTCGTCCTCGCCGGCCACATGATCCTCCTCGGCGAGACCATCGACCTCCTGCGCGGCGAGAAGTTCAACTACGACTGGTTCAAGCGCCGCTTCCTCCCGGCCTTCGCGGTCACCGAGCCGAAGTACCTCGAGTACCAGCAAGAGGAGCTCCTCGCCCGCACCGTCCGCGACCTGATCACGGCGAGCACCCTGGTCGCCGACAGCGAGATCCGGGCGGCCTACGACAAGCGCTCGAACCAGCTGTCGATCCGCTACGCCCGCTTCCCCGCGGCCCGCTACGCCGACCTCGTCGATCCCTCGCCGGAGGAGATCGACCGCTACCTCGCCGAGCACAAGGAGGAGCTGCAGCGGGCCTACGCGGCCCAGGGCGTCCGCTTCACCCGCCTGGGCAAGCAGGTCCGCCTGCGCTTCGTCCAGGTGAGCAAGCCGAAGGCGGCGCCGACCACCGGCGACGCCGAGAAGGACAAGCTCGTCGCCGAGAAGGCCGCCCTCGACCTGAAGATGGCGAAGGAGAAGATCGACGGCGCGGCCAAGCGCCTCGCCGACGGTGAGGCCATGCGCGCGGTCGCCCGCGAGCTCTCCGACGATCCGGCGACCGCCCGCCGCGGCGGCGACTACGGCTGGGTGAGCATCGAGGGCACCGGCTCGGGCCTCGAGTTCGTCGTCGACGAGACCGCCAAGGAGCTCGAGGTCGGCAAGGCGTCGGCGGTGGTCGAGGGCGACGAGGCCTTCTACATCGTCCAGGTCGACGGCACCCGCGAGGGCGACGTCCCCGAGGAGGAGGCGCTGCGCGAGCTCGCCGAGGAGGCGCTGATGCGCTCGAAGGGCAAGGACCTCGCCCGCCAGGCGGCGAAGGAGGCCCTCGAGGCGCTCAAGGGCGGCAAGGCGCTCGACGACATCTTCAGGACCGAGGGCGCGCTCGGGGCGGGCGGCATCGAGGGCCTCCCCCTCGGCGAGCTGCCGCCGGCCGGCGAGGCCGCGGCCAGCGACGACCGCCCGCAGCTCCGGGTCACCGGGCTCTTCGCCAAGGAGAAGCCGATCCCGGGCCTCGGCCCGCAGCCGGAGCTCGTCGCCGCCGCCTGGGAGGGCGACGAGAAGGGCGAGCTCCTCGATCGCGTCTTTGAGGTCGGCGACGACGTCGTCCTCGCCGGCGTCGAGCGCCGCGAGACCGGCAGCGACGAGGGCTTCGCGGCGGCCAAGGACGAGCTCTACCGCGAGCTCCGCGAGATGCGGGCGATGCGGCTCCAGGCCTACTTCGTCAACCGGATCTGCCGCGAGGCCAAGGCCCACGGCGACGTCAGCGGCAACGACCTCAAGCTCGAGCGCCTGATGGTCTACGACACCAAGCTCGGCAACGACGAGGACGGCAAGCGGGTCCTCCGCCCCTACGTGGTCTGTGATCGCGTGGGCAACCGCGGCGGCATGGCCCGGATCGGCGCCGCCATGGCCAACCCGAGCAGTGGCTGAGGCGCCCCTCTCGCTCCTCCTCGAGGGCGGCGGTCTCCTGCTGATCGCAGAGGACCGCCTCCTCGCCCCGGGTGTCCGCCTGCGTCACGCCCGGGTGCGCCCGACGGGGGACGTGAGCCCGGCGGAGATCCTCTCTGGCGGCCCGGGGAGGGTGGCGCGGCTCCTCGCCCGCCCGGTGATCGTCGAGCGCTGCGTCTTTGGGATCCGCGGCGAGGCGCTGGCGGAGGCGCTGATGGGGCGGCTGCGCGGGCTGGTGATCGGCGGCAACGAGGTCGTCGACGTCGACGCCGAGCTCCACGGCACGCGGCTGCCCGCGTTGGATCTTCGGGTCAGGCTGCGCGCCGCGGAGGGGCCGTCGCGGATCCTCACCTGGGGCGCGCGGGTCGATCTCCGCGCGCGGGGCGGTCGCGTCGTCGCTGGCTGGCGGATGCCCTGGCTGCTCCCCGGGACACCTGCGCGGGCTCGAGCGATCGGGCGGGCGCTGCTCACACGGCTGCTCGGCGGGCGCGGGTGCGCGAGCGAAGCGCGGCGCGGCGACGACGAGCTCCGCGGCGCCGCGACCGTGAAGCTCTCCGAGGGAGCAGCGCGCGCGAAGCTCGCGTCGGAGCAGGACGAGCCGCTCCTCGTGGTCGATCCCCTGGCGCTCCTCGTCGATCCTTGGCTGGTCCGCGGCGGGCATCGGCCGCTCCGCGTGCGACCGGGGATCGGCGCGAGGATCCGGGCGGAGGGCGGCGAACTCGAGGTCGTCCTCGCGGATGGCGCGGTCGCGTCGCCGGCCGAAGACTGGCGCCCCTCGGCCGACCTCACGGACCCAGTCGAGCGCCTCGCCGCCGCGCTCGCGGCCGGTGACGGCGACGGCGGCTACGTTGCGCTCGGCGAGCGCGGCGGCCGATGGTTGCCGGAGTCGGCCGCCTGGGAGCTGGCCACAAGCGGCCGACCCTTGCCGCCGGCGATCGCCGCGCTC
>JAGQIT010000134.1 GCA_020431135.1 Myxococcales bacterium
TCGATCGTCGCCCCGGCTCTCCAAGAAAACCGATGCGCCCTCGGCTTTTCGTCGGGGCGCTCGTGAGCGCGCTCGTGGCGGGGACGTCCGGCGCCGCAGGTGCGGCGGCGCCGAGCCCCGAGCCTCCGGCGGAGCTAGGCGATGAGGCGCCGGTCTCGGCCCTCCTGCCGATCCCGACGGGCGCGGTCGACGAGCTGACGGTGGTGCGCCGCGCCCTCGAGCGGGCCGCGCTCGTCGACGTCGTCGAGGGCGACGTCGAGGCCGCGCGCGCGACCGCCATCGAGCTCCGCACCTGGACCAACCCGAGCCTCGGCTACACCCGCGAGCAGACCTACGGCGTCAACGGGACCGGCGAGGACTACCTGTCGATCGGCCAGTCGTTCGACCTCGCCGGGCGTCGTCGCCTCCGCGGGCGGGCGGCGATGATCCGCAGCGAGGCGGTCGCGGAGCGCGGCGAGGCGCTGCGGATCAGCCTCGCCGCCGAGGTCCGCCTCCGCTACTACGAGGTCGTCTATCGCCGCCTCCGCGCGGCCGCCCTCGCGTCGTGGTCGAGCCGCCTGGTCACGGCCCTGTCAGCCGTCGCCGCCCGCGAGAAGGCCGGCGACGTCGCCCTCTACGATCGTCGCAGGCTCGAGCGGGAGCTGGCGCTCGCTGAGGCGCGAGGAGGTCGAGGCGACCGCCCAAGCGCGCGCGTGGGCCCTCCTCGCGGCGATCGCTGAGCTCGACGCCAGCGCCCCCCAGACGCCCGCGGACCCGCTGCTCCCCGCTGCTCCCCCCGACTCCGCCCGCGGCTACGTCGATCGCCTCGACGGCCTCCCGGAGCTCCGCGCCCTCGAGCGTGGGCAAGCGGCTGCGGCGGTCGATGAGCGCGCGGCCAAGCGGGCGCGGATCCCCGCGATCTACCTCGGCCTCGGCTGGAAGGGCGTGCAGTACACCGGCGTCCGCAGCGACGGCTTCGTGGCGAACGCCGCGATGACCCTGCCGATCCTCGATCGCGGCCAAGGTCCGCGGCGCCGCGCGGCGGCCCAGCGCCGGAGCCTCCAAGGCCGCTATGAGCTGCGCCGCCAGCGGCTCGTCGGCGAGCTGATGGGGCTACACACCGAGGCCGAGCGGCTGCACGCGCTGGCCGAGCGCTTCTCCGCGGAGCGCCGGCGCGAGGCGCTCGAGCTGATGGAGATCGCCAACGCCGCGTATCGCGGCGGCGAGCTCGGGATCCTCGAGCTGCTCGACGCGTTCCGCAGCGCCGTCGAGGACGAGCTCCAGGGGATCGAGCTGGCGTGGACGGCCCGGCGCGCGCGGATCGAGCTCGAGCGCGTGGCCGGAGGAGGACTCCCGTGAAGCACACCTTCGCTCTGATCATCTCGCTGCTCGTCGCGGCGTCGTCGCTTGCGCTCGGCTGCGGCGGCGCCCATGACCACGCCGCCGAGAGCGGGCACGACCACGACGGCGGCCACGGGCACGACGACGGGCACGAACACGGTCATGGCCACGACGACGACGATCCGCGCCCGGGGCTCGCCTTCACGCGCTGGGACGCCGACACGGAGCTCTTCGTCGAGTACCCCGCCTTCGTCGTCGGCGAGGAGTCGCGCTTCGCCGCCCACCTCACGCGCTTGGCGGACTTCTCGGCGATCCAGGAGGGGCGCGTCCGCGTCGCGCTCGACGGCGGCGCGAGTGCCGAGAGCGCCGAGGTCGACGCGCCGAGCCGCCCGGGGATCTTCACGCCGACCCTGACGCCGACGCGCGCCGGCGCCTTCCGACTGACGCTCAGCTACGAGCTCGCGGACGGCGTGAAGGGCACCTACGATCTCGGCGAGGCCACGGTCTACGCCGACGTCGCCGCGGCCGAGGCCGCCGCGCCCGCCGAGGAGGACGGGGGCGGCGTCGGCTTCCTCAAGGAGCAGCAGTGGCAGATCCCCTTCGCCACCGAGGCCGCGGCCCTCCGTCCGCTGCGCCCGTCGTTCGAGGTCTACGCGACCCTGCGCGCGCGGCCCGACGGCGAGGTCGAGATCCCGGCGCCGGTCGCCGGGCGCCTCGCCGCAGGGACGGCCGCCTTCCCGCGCCTCGGCGCCCGCGTCGACCGTGATCAGGCCCTCGCCGCGATCGTCCCTCAGCTCGGGCAAGACGACGACCGGGCGACCCTCGATCTCGCGGTCAAGCGCGCGCAGATCGACCTCGAGAACTCGAGGATCGAGCGCGAGCGCCTCGAGGGGCTCTTCAAGGCCGGCGCCGTCCCGGAGCGCCGGGTGATCGAGGCCCGCCACAACGAGCGCGAGCTCCTGGCCCTGAAGTCCGCGGCCAACCGCCGCCGCCGCAACTTCGGTCGCGTCCAGCGAACCGACGAGGGCGACGGCGACATCGCCGTGCGCTCGCCGCTCGGCGGGACGATCGTCGAGGTCAACGCCGCCCCCGGGGCCTTCGTCGCCGCTGGGCAGGCGCTCTTCGTCGCCGCCGATCTCGAGCGACTCTGGCTCGAGGCGCATGTCCCTGAGCGCGAGGCGCTGCGGATCGGCGAGCCGAGCGGCGCGTGGTTCGTCGCCCCGGGTCGGGCGGGCGCAGGGGAGGGCGCGGGCGATGCCGCAGACGAGCCCGAGGGCGCGGCGATCGTCGAGGTCGGCGCCGAGGCCTTCGTCGCCGCGGCCGGGCGCATCGACCCGGAGTCGCGGACGCTGCCGATCCTCTACGAGGTCGAAAACCCGGGCGGCCGCCTCCCGCTCGGCGTCTACGTCGTCGCCCACCTGATCACCGGGCCGGCGCGCGAGGGCCTCGCGGTGCCGCGCGCGGCCGTGGTCCACGAGGGCCCGGAGCCCGTCGTCTACGTCCAGACCGAGGGCGAGCTCTTCGAGCGCCGGCCGGTCGAGCTCGGCGTCCGCGACGGCGACTGGATCGAGCTGCGCCGCGGCGTCGCCGAGGGCGAGCGCGTCGTCACCCGCGGCGCCTACGCGGTCCGCCTCGCGGGCGCGGCGGGGGCGGTGCCCGCCCACGGACACGCGCACTGAGGACGCCATGATCGACGCCGTCATCCGCTGGTCGCTCCACAACCGCCTGGTCGTCCTCCTCTTCGCGGTCGTCCTCCTGGTCTGGGGCGGCGCGACGGTCCAGCGGATGCCCGTCGACGTCTTCCCCGACCTGACGGCGCCGACCGTCACGGTCCTCGCCGAGGCCCACGGGATGGCCCCCGAGGAGCTCGAGGTCCAGGTGACGATGCCGATCGAGTCGGCGCTCAACGGCGCCGCCGGGGTCCGCCGCGTGCGCTCGTCGACCGCCGTCGGCATCTCCGTGATCTGGGTCGAGTTCGACTGGGGCGCCGACCCCTTCCGCGCGCGCCAGGTCGTCAGCGAGCGCCTCCAGCTCGTCCGCGAGGCGCTGCCCCCCGAGGTCGAGCCGCCGATCCTCGCGCCGATGTCGTCGATCATGGGCGAGATCATGTTCCTCGCCCTGACCTCCGAGACACACGGGGCGATGGAGCTGCGGACCGAGGCCGACTGGACCCTGCG
>JAGQIT010001353.1 GCA_020431135.1 Myxococcales bacterium
GAGTCGGTCTCGGTCTCGCCTGAGTCGGTCGCGCCAGGGTCGGTCGCGCCGGGCGCCCCGCCGCAAGAGAGGAGCGACGCGAGGAGGACGCCTCTGCACACAAGGCCAGGAGCGACTCTAGATGCGGTGGTGACCATGCATTCGACCAACTGGAAGGGTACCGGAACTGGCGGACGATGTCCTGAGAGTGGCTGTCCACTCGAGAGGACCGAGCGCGGGAATGAACGACCGCGCAACGTGACTCCACGAATGCCCCTCGGGAGGACGAACTCGCTGCGCATGTGCTCCGCCATCAACCATCTTCGGCGACTCCCGGACTCGTCCGCGCTTCCACGACCTCGCATACCGCTGAGGAGCACGGCGTCCCAGCGAAACGATGCGGGTGCGTCGACTGCGCCCTCTGTGAGCTGTTGGCGACCCCGCGTCTTCCTCGATTTCGAGGTTGAAGCTCCTAACCGCCGCCGGTCACTACATTCCGCCATGAAAAGCCGCAACCATGTGCACTTTGCGTGTTCTAAACTTCCACAATATCTACTCATATAAGAATCAGCGCTCAACCTTTGTCGTCGAGTCTGACGCCGATGTATTCTGGCGCAGAGGGCTGTTATGGACGACTTGCATGAATTTCGACCTCACCTTGCGCCCGTCCCACCCGCGGACGGGACGGGCGCGGCAAGCGAGCGGATCGATCTGGCCGGTCGCCACGCCCTCGAGGTGGTTCACGAGGACGACCGCGACCTCCTCCGCCTCTCGTCGCCAGGCGACGGCGTGGGCCTCACAATCACCGTCAACGACGCCGGCATCGCCATCCACCTCAGCGGCGCCGACGTCGTCCTCCGGGCGAATGGCAGGTTGGCTATCGATGCGCGCGAGCTGGCCCTCCACAGCCGCGAGGGGCTGGTGTTGTCGAGCGACGCCGACGCGGCGATCCAAGTGCGGGGCGACCTCCACTCCGAGGCCCGGATCCAGCGGATCCGAGCCCGCCTCGGGGACGTCGACATCTCCGCCAACGACGACGTTCATCTCCGCGGCGAGCAGATCAAGCTCAACACCTGAGGTGTCCCTGACCGCGGCGTCGCCGAGCCATGGAGTTGACGAACCATACACGCTTCCCCGCCGGGCTCGCCCGTATGGTCTACGGCGACGATCGCATCGCCGCCTCAGCCCTTGTTCGGGTCACCTACGCCCGCGAAGGCCGCGACTTCGTCGCCGCGGCGGCGCAGCCGTGGATCGTGTCGATGTCCCCCTGGGAGGGACCACGCGGATGGATGGAGGGCGACCTCATCTTCCGCAAGGGCGGCGCCGATGTGTTCCTCTTCGGCGAGGCCCAGGCGGAGGGCTCGCGGCCGACCACCCACCTCGAGGTTGGGGTGGAGATCGCCGGCGGCTTCTCCCGGCGGGTGCTCGTCCACGGCCGCCGGCTCTGGCGGCGGCGCCTCGGCGGGCTCGTACCCGGCGCTCCCGAGCCCTTCACGTCGCTGCCGCTGACCCTCGCCAACGCCTTCGGTGGCGTCGACCGCTACGACGACCTCGCCATCGCCTGGCCCGAGAACCCCGGAGGGACCGGCTTTTATGTCGACGAGGCCTCCGCGGTCGATCGCCCGCTCCCGGCGATCGAGGAGATCGATCAGCCGGTGACGCGCTGGAGCGATCGACCGCCGCCCGCCGGCCTCGGGCCCCTCCCGGTCGGCTCGCCGCTCCGCGCGCGTCACCTCGAGATCGAGGGCGGGCGGCCGAAGCTGCGGCCACGCTGCTTCAACGCCGCCTTCGCGCCGATGATCGCCGACATGATCGAGCCAGGCGCCGCGGTCCGACTCTCCGGCGTATCGCCGCGCGGGCCCCTCCACCTCGAGCTCCCGCGCCGCTGCTTCGCCCTCCGCCTCCGCTTCGGCGGCGAGCGCCACGAGCTCCCGCTCCACATCGATCAGGTCGCCTTCTGTGTCGACGACGAGGCGCTGATGATCGCCTATCGCTCCTCCTTCCGCTACGTAGTTGTTCCCCTGCAGGAGCGCGCCTGCGAGCTCGTCGAGGTCCCATGATCTGCTGCGTGATCGCCAACCACCACCCAATGCTCGGCGTCGACCTCCACGACAGCTTCCCGGCCTTCATCTCGCCGCCCTTGCCCCGCGGGCCCCACCTCGTCGGCGCGATGGTCCACTGGGGGCCGTGGTGGATGGCCGGCGCCAAGGAGGCGGCGGACGTCCTGATGCCCCCGGGGAGGATGATGTCGTCGATCTTCGACATCGGCATGCTCATCCCCCACGTGCCGCTCTGCGCCAACGTCTACTTCTGGCTCTACATCCTCACCAGCAGCTCGCAGGCTCACTTCGGGGTCGCCAGCGTCCGCACCAGCAAGGGGCCGATCGCAGCCGCGCTGATGCTCTACGCCAACCCGCAGCTCCAGTGCGAAGGGCCGCTGACGATGCCGCCGGCTCCGACGGCTCCGACGGCGATGGTCCTCGCGCCGAACACCGTGGTCGCAGGGATGACCATCGGCGACGTGATCGCCGGCTTCGTGACCATGGCCCTGACCTCGGCGCTGACCTTCGGGATCACCCACGGCCTCAACGTGGCGATCCCGGGGCTCACGAACGCGATCATGAACGGGCTCATTCGGGTCGTCTCTCCCCGGGTGATGCTCCCGGCGGTCGTCGCCGGCGTCGCTGCGGCGACCAAATTCCCCGCGACGGCGGCGATCGCCCGCAAGATCGCCGAGACAGTCATCGGCTTCGGCATCGGCTCGCCGATGGGCTACGCCTTCGAGGGGGCGCCGCTCGGGACCTCCCTCGATGGCGCGGTCCCCTTCGGGATGCCGTCGGTGCAGGACGTCGGCGACTCCACCCGCGACTGGGTCGGCGACCCCTTCGGGGTCCAGGAGTATTTCGACGACGTCGCCCTCCTCCCCCCCTTTCCGCTCGGTCCTGCGCCGGTGCCAATGCCGGTGCCGCTGCCATGAGAGCGACCGCGAAGCCGCCGGGCAGGCACGATCGTCCGGGCCCGACCGTGCAGCAGGTGAGCGCCCGCGACCCCGAGGGCGACGGCTTCCTTCTCGCCGTGATCGCCCGCCGTACCTATGACGTCGCGGCGACCGGCGCCTGCCTGCCGTCGCGGGAGCAGACGCCGCTCTCCACCGCCCTCCTGACGGGCCCCGCGGACCCGAACCTTCTCCTCGCCGACCTCGACGTCCTGCCGACGAAGCCGCGAACCGACCTCATCGTTCACGGCCACGTGTTCGGCGACGGCGAGGCCCGCACCCGCCTCTGCGAGATCCGCGTCGGCGGCCACTCCCGTCAGCTCTTGGCGATCGGTCGCCGCCGCTGCGCGCTCGGGCCGAGCGGGCGCATCTCCATCAGCGCGCCCAAGCCCTTCGACCGGATCCCCCTCGGCTTCGACCAGGCCTACGGCGGGCGCGATCGGGTGGCCGAGGCCCGCCACGGCAACCCCCTCGAGGCGCTCGCGCCCTTCCTCCCGTCGCCACAGATGGCCCGCAATCAGAGCCCCTATCTCTACCCGCGGAACCCCTGCGGCCGCGGCTACCTGATCGAGGCGAGCGCCGCGGGCGTCGACGCCCTCGAGCTCCCAAGCCTCGAGGATCCCTACGATCTCTTGACGCCTGAACGCCTGGTCGTCGGTGACGTCGATCGCTGGGTCGCGATGCCGATCCCCCGCGCGGCCGGCTGGGTCCACTGGGGCTGGTTCCCGCGGGCGCTCTTCGGCGGGCTCCGCCAGGAGTTCGCCGCGAGCGCCGAGGCCATCCCCGAGGTCGCCGCAGGACACGTACCAACCGAACTCCTCACCGGCGCCCCCCGTGCCCGCCTCGCCGCGGCCCCGCGCTTCGCCTGTGGCGCCGCCCTCGACCTTCAGCTCCCGCACCTCGCCGGCAATGAGGCGATCGCGATCACCCACGTCCTCCCGGCTAGGGGGACCTTTCGGGCCCGCCTACCGGGGCCGCCGCGGCGCCTCGCCGTCGACGGCCGCGACGGCCGCTTGCTCAAGACGAAGCCGATCCTGCAGACCGTGATCGTCGAGCCAGAGGCCGCCCGGCTGATCACAATCTGGCGCGGCGCCGCACGCGCGCGGCGCCCCTACTTCGCCGAGGAGCTGGCGATGATGCCTCTCTGCGTCGAATGGTGACGCGTCGCTGCTCTGCACCCTCCGAGCTTCATCATCAGCGCTGCCAGTCGACCCACCAAGCGCCGCCTCGGTCGTCGATGACGACGAGCGCATCGTCAACGACGGCGACGTGATCTGGACTGATGGGAAGGAGGAGCGTGCCACACTGCGACAGCGACCCTTCGCTGAGACAATCGACCGTCAGCCGACCGGTTCCTGCCAGTTCGTCGCGAAGCCCAGGCACTCCTCCACTGCATGATCTGCCACGCGTTTGAGGGGCCGGCGTTCCTCGCGCGCGAGGGCGGCCCTGCGAGGTTCGAGGCGTACCGCGAGCTATCGCTGGTCCGGGTCGATCACGGGGAACTCGCCGCCGTCGGGCCCGGCTTCAGCTTCGCTCTGTACGTCCCTGAGTTCCTCCACGCGCGCCCGCAGCCGCTCCGGGACGAGTCTGAGCGCCTCCACTCAGGGTTGCGGGCAGTCGGGGGTTGCCTCGAGGTCGACGCCTGCTTGTCCGCGTTGGAGACGGAGGAGGGCCGGTTGCGGGCTCACGGCCATGGCCGCTAGCCGGGTTGCTCGTCGCCGGCGGCTGACGCTGCTGCGAGCTCTGCGGGGCCGGACGCAACGACGTGGCGAACCATGGCGGCGCTCCCCACCGGGACTTCGACGGTCATCCCCGAAACGGGCCTCTCGCCCCCGTGTTCGAGGCAGCGCGAGATGCCGTAACTGGTCATATCTCGGCATTCTCGATCTCGCTGGCGTACGCGAGGATGTCGAGCCACAG
>JAGQIT010001354.1 GCA_020431135.1 Myxococcales bacterium
TCGCCCGACTTCGCCGTGCCCAGCCTGCGGGCGACGGCGGCCGCCTGCGAGCTGGTGCTCGTGATCACGCAGCCCGATCGCCGGGCGGGGCGCGGGCGCAAGATGGCCGCGCCGGCGGTGAAGGTCGCCGCGGAGGCGCTCGGGATCCCGGTGATCCAGCCGCGCAAGCTGCGAAACGGCAAGGTCGCCGCGGAGCTGCGCGCGCTCGAGCTCGACGTCATCGTCGTCGCCGCCTACGGCCGGATCCTCCCGCTCGACATCCTCGAGGCGCCGCGGCTCGGCTGCATCAACGTCCACGCGTCGATCCTCCCGCGCTGGCGCGGAGCGGCGCCGATCCAGCGGGCGGTCCTCGCCGGCGATCGCGAGACCGGCGTGGCGATCATGCGGATGGCGGAGGGCCTCGACACGGGGCCGGTCTACGAGACCGCGACGACGCCGATCGGCGAGGCGGAGACCAGCGGCGAGCTCTTCTCTCGCCTGGCGGACCTCGGCGGCGCGACCCTCGAGGCGTTCCTCCGCCGCTTCCCCGACGTGCCGCCGCCGACGCCCCAGGACGACGCGGCCATGACCCTGGCGCCGATGCTCTCCAAGGAAGAAGGGGCGATCGACTGGGGGCGACCGGCGCGGGCGATCGCCGATCACATCCGCGGGATGGATCCGTGGCCGGGCGCGACCTGCGAGCGCGGCGACGATCGCCTCAAGCTCTTCACGGCGCGGGTGAGCGACGTCGGGCCGGGCGACGCCGCGGCGGGGACGGTCCTGCAGGTCGATCGCCGCGGCCTCCACGTCGCCTGCGCCGAGGGGGCGGTGGTCGTCGCCGAGCTCCAGCCGCCGGGCAAGCGGCGGATGCCGGCGAAGGCCTACGCGGCCGGCAAGCCCTTCGCGGCGGGCGAGCGCCTGACGTAGCGGAGCGCGGCCAGTGGTGGTCGCGGGCGTCCGGCGCACGGGTTTGTCGCGGCTGCTTCGGTGAGTTCGGCGCAGCCAGCTCGCGTCGACCAGGCGTCGACGGACAGGCGCGAGATTGCGCGCGGCGGCGTCCACCTGCGGGGATCGCCGCTTTTTTCGTCGCGCTCAGGCGCTCGCGTAATTTGCCGCCGATGCCTGAGCTTACCGATGCCGAGGTTCTCCTTCTCTACACGGGCGTTGTCCTCGCGGTGATGTTCGTCTTCCTGGCGCTCCTCGGCCGCCGCCTCGGCGGTCGCGCGCGCGCGGCGAACCAGTCGGTCGTCGGCCTCACCGGCCAGCACCGCCTCCACGTCGTCGAGATCGACGGCCGCCGGCTCCTCGTGGGCACCGGCCCGAGCGGCGCCCCGAGCCTCCTCGGCGAGCTCGACGACGAGCCGGCCTGGACGCGCGAGACCGCGGCGCAGGCGAGCGAGGGTCCGTGGGCCCGCACCCGCGTGATCGCCCACGGCGGCAGCCGCCTCGACGGCGGCGTGGACATGCATTGAGCGACGCGGGCGTCCTCGGCGGCGCGCCGGCGTGGGTGCTCCTCGCGGCGCTGCCGCTCCTCCTGGCGAGCTGCACCGCCTTTACCAAGGTGAGCGTGGTCTTCGCCGCCCTGCGGACCGCGCTCGGGGCCGAGATGCTCCTGCCGTGGTCGGCGATCCTCGCCCTCTCGGTGGTGATCACAGCGGTGATCATGGGCCCCGTCGCCCTCGAGATGGCGCCGCTCCTCGAGGTCGCGGGCGGCCTCGGCCCCGAGGTGCTCACGCCCGTCGCGGACTTCCTCGCGCGCCACGCGGACCCGGCGGAGATCGACCTCTTCGCGGCGACCCAGGGGCTCGCGGCCGAGCACCCGCTGGTGCTCGTCCCGGCCTTCCTGGTGACGGAGCTCGGCGAGGCGCTGCACATGGCGGTGCTGATCCTCCTGCCCTTCGCGATCGTCGATCTCATCGTCGCTCAGCTCTTCGCCCTCGTCGGCCTCCCCGCGCAGCCGCTGGCGCTCGTCAGCCTGCCGCTGAAGGTGCTCCTTTTTCTGGCGATCGGCGGCTGGGAGGCCGTGATCGTCAGCCTCGTCGCGGGGTACGCCTAGATGATCGAGGCGGCGGAGATCGTCCGCGACGGCCTCGTCCTCGCGTTTTGGGAGATGGTCCCGATCGTCGCCTCGGCCGTCGCGGCGTCGGTGGTGATCGGCGCGCTCGGGGCCCGCGTGGGCCTGCGTGACCCGCAGGTGGCGGCGATCGCCCGGGCGATCGCC
>JAGQIT010001355.1 GCA_020431135.1 Myxococcales bacterium
GCGACGCGCTCGCGGACGCGCTCGCGGACGCCCTCCCCGGGGGCGACGACCTCAGCGAGCCCGCGGCCGACGACGCGTCGGCGAGCCACTCCGGGATCCTGCCGCCGCCCCCCGATCGCTCGGGCGCCGAGTTCGACGCCTACGACGAGGACAAGGACGAGGGCCCGGAGTTCTTCCACGAGACCGTCGCCGACGAGACCCTCGGCTCGGCGCCGGACTGGCGCGCCCGCCTCGGCACGGCGATCGCGGTCGACGTCGACGACGACGACGACGACCTCGACCACCTGGTCACGCGCTCGAGCGCCGGCCTCCCGGTCGTCGATGACGACGACGACGAGCCGCTCGCGCTCGTGCCTGATCACGATCAGCGGCCGAGCCCCGACGACGATCCTGCGGTCGGCATGCGCCGCCGCGGGCCCGACGAGGTCGCCCCCGAGGGCGTCGATCCGACCCCGAGCGGCGCGCCGAGCCTCGAGGTCGGTCTCCCGGTCGACGACGACGACGAGGCGCCGCCGCTGGTGCTCGGCATCCCGGCGGACGACGACCCGGAGCTGATCGACGAGAGCCCGAGCGAGGACGCGACGACGGACGAGGTGCCGACCGCGGACGAAGTAGCGACGGCGACCGAGCCCGAGCCCGAGCTCGAGGCCAAGGCGAAGCCCGAGGAGAGCGAGCCCGAGGCGACCCTCTCCGGGCGCTGGCTCAAGCGCTGGACCAGCGAGATGCTGGCGCTCCCCGACGACGAGGACGAGCTGCGGGCGATGGTCGCCCGGGCCGAGGCCGAGCGCGATGAGGCCGGGGCGGTCGAGCCCGAGCCGTCGACGAGCTCGGCGACGCTGTCGATGAGCGGCGAGATCATCGAGTCCGAGGGGGGCGCGAGCGCCTCGAAGATCTCGATGAGCGGGGAGATCCTCGCGGACCTCGACGAGGTCGATCCGGCGAGCCGCTCGGGGGCCAGCTTGGAGTCCCCGCTGCCGCGCCCGCGCGAGGCGTGGATCGCCGACGACAGCGATCCCGGCGACGACTACTACGGCGATCCCTTCCCGCTCGACGACTGGCAGGACGCCGGCCGCCTCCAGGGCTACGTCGTCCGCGGCCTCTACGCCCTCGAGGCGTCGGTCGGCCGCGGCGACTCCTTCCGCGTCTTCCGGGCGACGCGCGCGGACACGGGCGAGCCCGTCGTCCTCAAGCTCCTCGGCCCCGACTACCCGCCGAACGAGGATCGGGCCCAGCTCTTCCGCCGCGAGGCCCGGGCGATGGCCCGCTTCCACGACGCCCGCGTCGTCAGCGTCCTCGACGTCGGCACGACCCGCGACGGGCTCTCCTACGCGGCCCTCGAGAGCCTCGAGGGATCGAGCCTCAGCGCTCTGATCGCCGAGGAGGGGCCGCTGCCGTGGGCGCGGGCGGCCGCGATCGTCCGCCAGGTTCTCGACGTCACGGCGGCGCTCCACGCCAAGGGGCGGATCCACCGGACGATCCACCCGGACAACATCTACATCCTCGGCGACGACGAGGACGGCGAGCCGCGGATCAAGCTGACCAACGTCGGCCTGACGCCGCTCGCCACCCACTACCGGCGCGTCGACGGCAAGCTCGCCGTGACCCCGGAGGGGCTCCTCGGCTCGGCCGAGTACATGGCCCCGGAGGTCGTCAGCGGCAACCTCCCCGACGCCCAGTCCGACGTCTACGCCGCCGGCATCCTCCTCTACGAGCTCCTCGCCGGGCGCCCGCCCTTCCTCGCCGAGAGCCTGATGGGGCTGCTGAAGAAGCACCTCTACGAGGAGCCCGTGACGCTGCGGGCGACGGTCCACGCCGCCGAGATCCCCGACGGGATCGAGGGCGTGATCCTCAAGGCGCTCGAGAAGGACCCGGCCAAGCGCCACGACGGGATCCGTGAGCTCGCCGACGAGCTCGCCGCCGCCGAGGCCCGCCAGCGCGAGGTCTCGCGGGCCAAGAACCTCCTCTCCGCCGTCGACGCGTCGCTCTGGGGCGACGACGACGAGCGCATGGAGAAGCTCGCCGCCGAGGCGCCGCCGCCCGATCGCGTCACCCTCCACGAGGTGCCGATCGCCCCGCTCACCGACGACGACATGTCCGCGGAGGAGAAGGAGGAGAAGGCGGCGAAGGCCGCGGAGCTCGCCGAGGCCGAGGCCGCGAAGGAGGCGGCGGCCAGCGCCGTCGCCCCGGTCGTGGCGACGCCCGCCGCGGAGGAGCCCGAGGACGACCTCAAGCGCACGTTGATGACGATCGTCCTCGGCATCGCCGCGGTCGCTGTGCTCTTCGTGCTCCTCAAGCCCGCGAGCGGGCCGGAGCGCGGGGCGACGACCTCGCAGGCGACCTCAGCGTCGCAGGGCGGCGTCGCGCCGGAGCGGACCTCCGCGGGGATCGCCGATCCCTCGGGCGCCGCGGCGGATCCGTCCGCAGGCGCGGTCGACTCGTCGGGATCGCGGACGGCCTCCGGCGGCGCGCTCGATCCGTCGGAGGGTGCGCCGCTCGACCCGTCAGAGGGTGCGCCGCTCGACCCGTCGGAGGGGGCGCCGCTCGACCCGTCAGAGGGTGCGCCGCTCGATCCGTCGGAGAGCGGGCCCTTCGATCCCTCCGAGGGCTTGGATCCCTCCGAGGGCGCCTTCGACCCGTCGGAGGGGGCCCCGGACGCCGGCGAGCCGTCGACGACCACCACCGGCGCCGAGGCTGCCGCGACCACCGGCGCCGACACGCCGCCGCCGAGCGACGCGGGTCGCAAGCCCGCGCCGAAGCTCCCCGACACCCTCAGCGACGCGACGATCCACGCGAAGCTCGGCGGGCTCCGCAAGCGGGTCTCCAAGCAGTGCGGGCAGGCGACCGGCCTCTTCGCGCCCGTCGGCCTGACGGTGAATGTCCGGGTCGAGGTCGATCCGCAGGGCAAGGCCAAGGCGACGCCGACGAAGTCGAGCGCCACGGGCCGCTGCGCGGCGAAGATCGTCGACGGCCTGAGCTTCCCGAAGTCGAAGAAGGGCGGCGCCGTCGTCCACACCTTCAAGCTCTGAGCGGGCGCCCGCGATCCGCTGGCGAGCTCGACCCTGGTCTGCGACCAGGGCTGGAGCTCGACGGACCTTTGATCGCGGCCGCGACGTCGCGCGCGCCGCCGAGAACCTCGCTAGGATCGACCCGTGCTCACGTCCCTGATCCGCTGGGGGTATCCGCCGAAGTCCCGCACCGCGCCGCAGG
This sequence comes from Myxococcales bacterium, assembly GCA_020431135.1. Lineage (GTDB taxonomy): Bacteria > Myxococcota_A > Polyangia > Nannocystales > Nannocystaceae > JADJRG01. The sequence continues at coordinate 3,208 of JAGQIT010001355.1, forward strand.
CGTGGGGGGACCCTGACTTCGACACGTCGTGGACGATGGAGGCGATCGACGCCCCGGGCGCGTGGCTCGTCCCGGCGGCGGCCCGCTGCGACGCGGCGGTGATCGACACCGGCGTCTACGCGGACCACGACGACATGAAGGGGGTGCGTCGCGTCGCCGGCACGGCGTGGACCGACGCGGACGGCCACGGCACGGCGGTCGCGGGGATCCTCGCGGCGAGCCACGCCGCCGGCCTCGGCCTCGCGGGCGTCTGCCCTGACGTCGGCCTCGCGTCGTTTCGCGCCGATGAGAGCGTCCTCGACTTCAGCGTCCCGGCGCTCGGCTACACGCCGCGGCTCACCCGCCTGCTCGCGGCGCTCGCCGAGCTCCACGGCGTGATGACCAGCGCGCACACCCACGCGCTGCGCGTGGTCGCGATCGCCAAGGCGGGCGCGGCCGCCGACGTCGCCGCGGCCGAGGAGCTGTGCCGCGAGCGCTTCCTCAAGCCGATCGGCGAGCTCCTCGCAGACGGCCTCGTCGTGGTGCTCGGCGGGGCGAACGACGCGGTGCCGACGGCTCAGTGCGTGCCGGCTGCGACGCGCGCGCTGCTCGCTCGGCCGCCGGGGTTGATCGTCGTCGCGGGGTCGGAGCCGCCGTGGGGGGGGCCGTGGGAGCGCAACGCGACCATGACCTACAGGCGCCAAGGGGACGCCGACCTGTGGGCGCCCGGCGGGCTGCAGACCACCCTGCGGATCGATCATCCCGCCGCGTACAACGAGATCGTGCGGACGGGGGGCGGGGACATGCCGTTCAACTCCGGCAACTCCCTGGCGATCCCCCACGTCGCCGGCGTCGCCGCCTGGATCGCGCGCGTCGATCCGACGCTCAGCGCCGATGACATCGGCCGCCTGCTCCGTGAGACAGCCGAGGTCCAGGTCAACGCCGGCGCGTCGCCGATCCGAGCGCTCAACGCCTTCGCGGCCGCGCTCGTCGCCCACAACCGGGCGCGGCCGACGGCGAGGCTCGCGGGCTACCGGGTGATGATCCCGCACCGGATCGACCTCGCCACGGGAGCGGAGGAGCTCGAGGGCGCGGTGCTCGTGCTCGCCGCCCCTGGCCACAGCGATCGCGTCAGGATCCCCTTCGCGTACATCCCGAAGATCGGCTCCGAGTACGCGTTCTGCCGCTTCACCGCGCCCGCGGAGCTCCCCATCCACGCGGAGCTCCACTACAGGCGGCGTCGCCCCGGCGGCGGCGAGGAGACCCTCTGCCTGTGGCGCGGCGCGCTTACGCAGCTCGTCCGCGACGCGCCCGCGGGCGCAGCCAACAGCGCCTGGACGCACCCCGCCTGCCCGGAGCTCTACACGCTCCGTCTCCAGGGCCTCGCCCTCGCGCTGGTCCACGACGGCGACCCCGGGCGGCCGGTCGCCCGCGCGATGCTGCGGCTGCGCCACGCCGTCAGCGGCCGCGAGCACGACTGCGTGACCGCGCTCGACGGCACCTTCATCGCGCCCTTCATCGAGCCGGGCCCCTACGAGCTGATCGGCGACGGGATCGACGGCCTCGCGGGGGAGCTGCGGATCGCGATGGACCTCGACCTCGGGACGATCTACGCCGTCGATCCCGCGACGCGCACGCGACCCTTCATCTCGACGTCGCGCGCCCGGCCGAGCCCGTGGATCGAGCGCTGGGCCGGTGAGGTCGAGCTCGTCGGCTCGGCCTGCGCCGGCGAGTACGACCAGGTCTCGGGCCCGCTGTCGTTCACGACGCGCAGCAAGCCGCTGCGGCGCGAGCACGTCCTCGACCTCGCGATCGCGGCGATCAGCGACGAGCACCCGACCTACGCCGACTTCGTCGCCGACTACGGGGAGCTCTCGGCCGCCGAGCTCCCCGACTTCGACCGCCGCTCGACGCGGGTCTGCTCAGCGGCGCTGGCGCGGCTGCGCGGGTCGCCGTCGGACGAGCAGGAGGAGTCGATGAGCGCCGTGCGCGACGGCGTCGCGGTCGACTGGAGCGAGGTCACGCCGCCGCCCGGCTTCATCCTCGGCGAGGGGGGCGAGTCGCTCACCGTCGCCGTCGACGTCCGCGCGCTCTCGGTCCAGGCGCTCGCGGCCCACTTCGAGCGCCCCGACGAGCAGGCGTTCCCCTTCGAGATCGACCTGAGCTTCAGCTGGTGGCTCGGCTACGCCAACCACCCGGCGGGCGACGAGACGACGCGCTACGAGCTTCTCCTCGCCAGCGCCGAGCGCATCCTCGTCCCCGCGGCGCTGCCGTGGACGCTCGAGCGCGTCGACGGCTGGCCGCAGCGCTGGCGCCTGATCGTCGGGCCCGCGAGCGGGGCGATCGAGCTGCGCACGGCGCCCGGGAGCTCGCTGCGGCTCTCCGAGGATCCCGAGCCCGTCCCCGCGGGCTACACCAGCGCGCGCGTCGAGGAGCGCGACGAGCCGACGTCGGAGCGCGCGGCGAACGTGTACGCGATCGGCCCCGCAGGGGAGGTCGCCGTGATCTCGCGCTGGCGGCACCGAACTCAGCCCTACGCGCCTGCGAGCCACGTCTTCCTCCGTGATTGAGGACGGGCCGGACACGAGGTCCTACGAGGCGCTCGCCACCGGCCGCTAGCCCCCGCCGAGGAGCAGCTCCGCGCGGGCGCCTCGGCAGGCGACGGCGGCCTCGAAGAGCGCGAGCTGCCCGCGGGCGCGCAGGAGGTTGTGCTCGCCGGCGGCGGCGAAGCGCTGGCGGTCCCAGCCGAAGTAGGCCTCGAAGATCGCGTCGGCGGCGAAGCGGGCGCTGAGCTCGAGGGCGATCCACTCGACGGCGTAGACCAGCGAGCGGCGCTCCTCGTCTGCCAGCGGGAGCTGGAGCGCGCCGAGGTAGCCGTCGAGCGAGGCGGCGAAGAGCTCGAGGTCGAAGCGCGCCGCGGCGTCGTCCTCGCCGCTGGCGTTGCACCACGAGCGCCAGGCGTCGCCGAGCTCCATCCACAGCGGCATCCGGGCGACGGTGTCGAGGTCGATGAGCGCGAGGGCCCGCGTCGGCGCGGCCTCGTCGAAGAGGACGTTGCTGATCTTGAGGTCGCCGTGGACGATCCACGGGCGCTGATCGCCGAGCGGCGGGAGGGCGTCGGCGGCCGCGAGGATCCGCGCGCCCAGGGCCTCGACCTCGGCGCGCAGGCGGTGCCCGGTCGCGGCCGCCTCGGCGAGCGCCCGGCGCAGCTTCTCGAGGTGCGCCGGCGTGTCATGGACGCCGAGCCTCGCCCCCTGAAAGACGTGGTCGAGGTCGGCGAGCGCCCCGTGGAAGCGGGCGATCAGGGCCCCGGCGCTGCGCGCCCGCGCCGGCCCCTCGGGGCCGCGCAGATCGGCGAAGGTGACCCCCGGCAGGCGCGTCATCAGGCGCCAGATCCCGGCGTCGCCGAGGTCGACCCAGCGCCGCCCCTGGGCGCTCGTCAGCAGCCGCGGCGCGACCTCGCCGCGCGCGCGCAGGCGGGCGGCCGCGTCGAGCACCTGGCCGAGCGCGTTGGCCTCGCCGAGCGTGCCGAAGTAGCCGAGCGTGAGCGCCCCGTCGAGCCCGAGCGCGCGCCGCAGCGCCGCGACGTCACGTGTCCCATCAAACAGGTCGATATCCGCGGCGTTGGGGATCACGCGGACCTTGGCTCCGTCGCCGCCGGCGCGCGCGACCCCCTCGGCGATCGGCGGCGAGAGCCCGACGATCGCGGCCGCGCGTCGGTAGGCGAGCCGCTCGAGCCCGCGGGCGGCGGCGATGAGCGCCGGGTTTCGCAGCCGGCCCATGGCGACCGGCGCCTCGGGCCAGAGGTCGCGGACCTCGAAGATCATGGGGATGTCGTGGCGCCAGGCGCCGAGGAGCGCCGGGATCGCGATCGAGAGCGGCGGGCTCGTGGCGAGGATGACGTCGCCGCCGAGCGCCCACACGCGGACGGTCGAGGCGAGCGCGTAGCGGAGGAACGCGCGCAGGCGGCCGATGAAGCCCGCGCGGTTGCTGTACGGCACGCGGACGCGGTGGACGCAGATCCCGTCCTCGTCGGTGACGCGCCAGCCCGCGCCGGGCTGCGCGTCCGAGCCGAAGTCGGTGGTGATCATGTGGACCTGGTAGCCGCGCGCGACCAGGCGACGCGCCATCTCGTACGAGCGCGTGCCGCCGGCGGTCGCGCGCGTGACGAAGTACTGATGGAGGTAGAGGACGCGCGCGCGCGGGCGGGTCGCCGCGGGCTCGCGCACCTCAGGCGCGCTGTCGCGGGCGCTCGTCATGGGCCTCCTCTCGGCGCGTCGTGATCGCGGCGCCGGGGAGCCGCGCGAGGTGGCGTCGCACCGCGGCGTCATCGCCCGTGCGCGCGTGTGAGATCAGCTCGTCGACGTAGGATGACACCCAGGTGTCGAGCATCCGCGGCGACCGAGTCCGCAGGATCTTGGGGTGGCGGGTCGGCGCGACCGTCTCGGCCTCGTAGCGCAGCTCCTCGCGCAGCTTCTCGCCCGGGCGCACGCCGGTGAAGGCGATGCCGACGTCGACGTCGACGCGCAGCCCGGAGAGCCGGATCATGTCGCGCGCGAGCTCGACGATGCGCACCGGCTCGCCCATGTCGAGGATGTAGGTCGCGCCGCCCTCGCCCATGGCGCCGGCCTGCAGCACCAGCTGGCTGGCCTCGGCGATGGTCATGAAGTAGCGCTCCATCTCCGGGTGGGTGACGGTGACGGGCCCGCCGCGGCGGATCTGATCGCGGAAGATCGGCACGACCGAGCCGGTCGAGCCGAGCACGTTGCCGAAGCGGACCGTGACCACTTGGGTGGCGCCGCCGACTGCCTGGACCGCGAGCTCGGCGACCCGCTTGGTCGCGCCCATCAGCGACGTCGGGCGCACCGCCTTGTCGGTCGAGACCAGCACGAACACCGCGACGCCGCGGTCGCGGGCCAGCTCGGCGGCGTTCTTGGTGCCGACGACGTTGTTGATCACGGCCTCGCAGGCGTTGGCCTCGAGCATCGGCACGTGCTTGTGGGCGGCCGCGTGGATGACGACCGCCGGCTGGTGCTGGTCGTAGAGGCGGGCGAGGCGGGCGCGATCGCGGACGTCGACCAAGGCCGCGACCGCCTCGACCTCGGGTGACCGTTGGGACAGCTCGCGCTCGATGGTGAAGAGCGCGAACTCGGAGCGCTCGACGAGCACCAGGCGCGACGGCGCGAACTGGGCGACCTGCCGGCAGATCTCGGTGCCGATCGAGCCGCCGGCGCCAGTGACCATCACGACCTTGCCGGCGAGGAACGACTCGAGCGGCGCGCGATCGATGTCGACCTGGTTGCGGCCGAGGAGGTCCTCGATCTCGATGTTGCGCGCGTGGGCCTCGAGGTTGCCGAGCA
>JAGQIT010001356.1 GCA_020431135.1 Myxococcales bacterium
GCAGGCGACCGCGCGCGCGGCGAGGGCGGCGGCGTCGCGGCGCCCGTCCGGGCTGACGAAGACCGCCATGATCCCGTCGCCCATCCGCTTGTCGATGATCCCGCCGTGGCGGACGATCACCTCGTCCATGACCTCGAAGTAGAGGTTGAGCTGGCGGACGACCTCGGTCGCGCCGACCTCGACGCAGCGGCGGGTGAAGCCGGCGACGTCGGCGAAGAGCACGGCGCCCTCGCTGTCGAGGCCGCCGAGGATCACCTCCTCCTCCGGGTTGATCTTGATGTTCTCGAGAACATGTTCTGGGAGATAGGAGGCGACCTTGCGCTGGGTGAGGACGGCCTGCCGGTGCTCGAGGTAGTTGGCGTCGATCTGCTCGAGGAGGCGTGGGATCACCGCCTGGACGTAGGAGCGCAGGCGCCGGAGCTCGCTGCCGGGGTCGCTCGTGACCCGCTCCTCGAAGGTGATCTCGTAGCGGCAGTGGCGGGCGCTCGGGTCGGTGTGGATGCACTCGCTGTGCTCGACGGTCGCCGCCGGCAGGTTCCAGATCGTCGGCACCGCCTCGAAGAAGCCGCGGCGGCTCCAGCAGGCGCCGGGGCGATCGACGACCGCGCCCTCCATCACCGCGACGACGCTCGCCCGGTTCGGCCCGTGGTCGGCGAGGCGCATCCGCGTCACCCGGTTGCCCTTCGAGTACATGTGCTCGATGTCGGCGAAGAAGTGGCCGGGGCCGTCCATCGCCCACAGCAGCAGCCACAGCGGGCCCATCTCCTGGCGGCGCATCATCGACGCCGCGGCGTCGCGCCAGTGCTGCCACAGCGGGTGATCGTAGGCCGGCGGCTCGCGCAGGTCGTAGAGGTGGCGCGCGGCCGCGTCGCAGAAGCGGCGGTCGAACTCGACGGAGGTCCAGCGCTCGGTGTCGTGGAGGTAGTCGAGGCTGAGGCCGGCGTCCTCGACGATCGCCTCGGCGATCTCGACGCCGTAGAGGTCGGCGAAGTAGCTGACGAGGCTGAGGGCGAAGCGGTTGCTCAGGTGGGCCTTGGTCAGGCGCGGATCGTAGTTTCGGACCGGCATCGAGCGCCTCGATCGTAGCGCGTAGACGTCCGCGTAGGCGGCGCTCGAGCGGCTATGTCTGCGCGCCGCGATCGTGGTCAACAGACCTCGATCGCGGCGCGTGATTCGTCACCTGCGAGCGCAGACTCGCTGTGCGTGATCGTGGGAGGGGATGCGCGGGACCTCTGCCACAGGCTCTTCGGGCGCAGGTCCAGGTGCAGCGCACGCGGCCCTCGCTGAGGGGCGGCGCACCGTTTGTTGGCGCCTCGGTCGAAGGGGTCACGCGGCTCGGTTCGTGGCGCTTGGCGGGCAGGGCCCCGCGCTCACGACGAGGTCGGCGGCGCCTCGATGACGTAGCGCGTCCGCCCCTCGAGGTGCTCGCCCTTCTTCAGCCCGCGGAGCCTGTAGACCGAGCGGACCGCCGGGTCGGCGAGGCGGGTCTGGAGGTCGGCGCCCTCCTGGAGGATGTACTCGAAGCCGGCGGGGCGCCCGGGCAGCGTGCGGAGGACGACGCCGTCGGCGGCGAGGGGGAGGGCGCGGACGTTGTCGCGGAAGCCGTCGCGGTACATGAAGTACTGAGC
>JAGQIT010001357.1 GCA_020431135.1 Myxococcales bacterium
ACGCGATCGCGACCTACCGCCAGGCCCTCGCGGCGGCGCCCGACAACCGCCAGATCATCGAGGCCCTCCTCGCCCTCCTCGGCGACGACCACGACCCGCGCGAGAAGGTCGAGCTCAAGGAGCGCCTCGCCGCCCGCGAGACCGGCGATGAGGCGGTCGAGCTGGCCTTCGAGGTCGCCGAGCTCTGGGAGGGGCTGGGCGACTCGGCGGCGGCGCTGCGCGTCCTCCAGCGCGCCTACAAGGGCGAGTTCGGCAGCGACAAGCTGCGCGCCGAGCTCGAGCGTCGCTACCGCGAGCTGGGCGACTGGGAGGCGCTGGCGCAGCACCTCGCCGACGCCGCTGAGCGCGAGCCGGAGCCCGAGCGCGCGGCCGAGATCCTCCGCGAGGTCGCCGAGATCCGCAACGACCTCCTCGGCGACAGCAACGCGGCGATCGAGGCGATCCGCGAGGCCTCCGGGCGCAACCCCGAGAGCCTCGAGCTGATCCGCAGCCTGGCGACGATGCTCGCCGACGCTGGCGAGCACCAGGCGGCGATCCGCGAGCTCAGCCACGCGATCGACTGGACGCCGATGAGCGACGAGACGATGCTCGAGCTCCTCAAGGCGCGGGCCGAGCACCGGACGATCATCAAGGACGAGCTCGGCGCGGTCCAAGACCTCGAGCGGGCCTACGAGATCGCCGGCGCGCCGATGGTCGGCGAGCTGATGGCCGCCCTCGAGTCGCTGCGGGCCAGCGCCTCGCGCAGCGGCGACCTCGAGGCCGAGCGCCGCGCGACGCTGCGCCTGGTCGACATCCTCAGCGCCGAGGGCGGCGGCGATCAGGCGCGCCAGACCCTCGCCCAGTGGGTCGAGCGCTCGCCGAGGGACGTCGAGGCGCTGCGCCGCCTCCTCGAGATCGACACCGCGGCCGAGCGCTGGGAGGCGGTGATCGAGAGCTGCACGCGGCTCATCGGCGCCGAGTCCGGTGAGGCCCAGGTGCTCGCGGCCGTCACCCTGGTCGAGGCCTGCGAGAAGGCGGAGCGCCCCGGCGACGCCCGCGAGGGCCTCGAGAAGGTCTACGCCGACAACCCCGACAACGAGGAGATCCGCGCCCACCTCAAGAAGATCTACGAGGAGGCCGAGGACTACACGAAGATCGCCCAGATCCTGATCTCCGAGGCCCAGGCGGTCGAGGACGAGGAGCAGCGCTTCCTGATGCTCCGCCAGGCGGGCGAGCTCCTCCTCGACGAGGACAGCGAGGCCGCCGCGGTCGCGCTCAAGCAGGCGCTCGAGCTGCGGCCGACCGATCAGGCGGTCAACCTCCTCCTCGTCGAGGCCTACCTCGAGGCCGGCAACAACGAGGCCGCCGACGGCATCCTCGACGCCGCGATCGAGGCGACCCGCGGGCGGCGCTCGCCGGAGCTGTGCGTCCTCCAGTACAACAAGGCGAAGATCGCCAGGTTCCGCGGCGACCGCGAGGACGAGCTCCAGCTCCTCAAGGAGGCCTACCACTCCGACCGCAACAACGGCGACGTCGCCATCGAGCTCGCCGACCTCGCCGAGGAGATGGAGGACTACGACCTGGCGATCCGCGTGCTCCGGAGCATCGCCCTGATGGAGGCCGCGCCGATCACCCGCGCCGTCGCCTACCTCCGCCAGGGCTACATCGCCGACAAGCGCGGCGACCGGCAGAAGGCCGTGCTCTGGGGGCGCAAGGCGCTGATGGAGGACCCGAACTGCGCCGAGGCGACGGAGTTCCTCCAGCGGATCGGCGAGCTCTAGGCCGCGAGCCGGCGCGCCGACGACCGAGGCCCCGCCCGCGCGGGGCCTCGGCGTTCTCGGGGGTCCGCACCGCAGGTCGCCAACCGCCGGGCGTGCGCCCTTCCATCGCCGGCGTTTTCGCCCTAGACTGGTTGGCACTAGAGGGAGTGCGCCAGCGATGCCGACGTTTACGACTGATGACCAGGTGAAGATCGCCTACCGAGTCG
>JAGQIT010001358.1 GCA_020431135.1 Myxococcales bacterium
CGACACGACCGGCGACACGACCGGCCAGGAGACGGAGGGCGAGCTCAGCGACTGCATCGACGAGGACGGCAACACCGACTGGGACTGCTGCGCGGCCCAGGACTGGCAGCCGCCCGAGCACTGCACGCCCTGGGGCCCGCCGGCGCCGCCGCGCTTCGATCCCGCGAGCAGCCCGCGCCTGCGCCCGAGGTTGGTCTGATGGCGATCCTCGACCTCCACAAGCAGGCCGCCGCCGTCGATCTCGACCTCGGCGCCCTCGACCTCGGCGACGCCGAGCGGGCGTCGGCGATCGCCACCTGGCGCGGGCGGATGGTCAACGAGCACATCTCGGCGCGGGTCTTCGCCGGCCTCGTCCCCCAGATGATGCGCGCCGAGATCGACGCCGATCATCAGGCCGCGGTCGCCGAGATGATCAGCGACGAGCTCCGCCACGCCCGCCTGTGCGCGGCCGCGGTCCTCGCCCTCGGCGGCGCGCCGAGGGCCGAGCTGCCGCAGCTCACCGCCGTCCCCGAGCACGGCGACGCGACGCCGATCGAGGCGATCCTGCGCAACGTGATCAGCGTCAGCTGCCTCAGCGAGACCGTCGCTGTCGCGCTGATCGACAGCGAGCGCCTGCGCGCCGGGCCGCCGGCGCTCGCCGAGCTGCTCAAGCGGATCCTCGCCGACGAGGTCCAGCACGCGCGCTTCGGCTGGCGCCTCCTCGACGAGCTCAGCCCGCGCCTCGACGCCGCCACGCGCGGCCGCCTCAGCGACTACCTCGTCGTCGCCTTCGCCCACCTCCGCGAGCACGAGCTCGCGCACATCCCCGCGCGTCCCGCCCCGTCGGCGGCGGCCGAGTCGATCGGGGTCTGCGACGGCAACGAGGCGAGAGCGCTCCTCTTCGACACCATCGAGGGGGTGATCATCCCGGGCCTTTGCGCCCACGGGCTCGCGGCGAAGGCGGCCTGGGAGGCCTCGCTCGCGGCGGCGTGACGGCGTCGTACGCCGGGCGAACGACGTCCTCGACGATCTCGAGGCGTCGCTCGCCGTCGGCGACATCGCCGGCAGGGTCGTCGCCGCGCCTTGCTAGGATCGGGGCCCCGAGCACCCGGAGCCCGCTGTGGAACTCATCCTGCCGACCGCCGCCCAGACCGAGCCGATCCTCCGCGCCCTCAAGACCGTCGCCAGCGCCGACGGATCCTTCGCCGAGCCCGAGCGAGCGATGCTCGAGGCGGCGCAGGAGATCTTCGGCTCGTCCCACGATCTCGCCGCCCTCGCGCCGATCAGCCCCGAGGCCCTCGCCGCCGCGATCCCCGATCCCGAGCTCCGCAAGCAGCTCGTCAACGGCATGGTCGTCGCGTCGATGGTCGACGAGAACGTGACGCCCGCCGAGGTCGCGCAGTGCGAGGTCTTCGCCGCCGCCCTCGGCGTGACGACCGACGAGCTGCACAACCTCCGCCAGATCGTCGAGGGCCACACGCTGCGCCTCAAGCTCGACGTCGCCCGCCGCGTCTGGCTCAAGGACCACCTCGTCGCGAAGTGGCGCGAGGGCGGGATCCGCTGGCTCGGGCGGGCGATCGCAACGCTCAAGGGGGCGATGGAGGACACGCCGCTCGCCGAGCGCTACCGGGCCCTCGGCGAGCTCCCGGAGGGGACCGTCGGCCGCATCTACCACGACCACATGCGCGCGTGCGGCTTCCCGCTGCCGGGCGAGCGCGGCAGCACCGTCGAGCCCCAGGTCATCCACGACGTCACCCATCTCCTCGCCGACTACGGCACCGACGCGGAGGGCGAGATCCTGACGGCGGCGTTCAGCGCCGGCTACCGCCGCCGCGATCCCTTCACCTTCATCTTCTTCGTCATCTGTCAGTTCCACCTCGGCCTGGCGTTCTCCGCGTTCGCGCCGCCCTTCACCGGGAAGTTCAACGCCAAGCGCACCTTCGAGGCGCTGCGCCGCGGGGCGGCGATGAACACCGACATCTCGGAGGGCTGGGATCCGTGGTCGGTGATGGATCAGCCGATCGACCAGGTGCGCCGCGACCTCGGCGTGCCGCCGCGGACGGACGCCGCGAACTAGCGGTCGTGACGCGAGGTCCCTCGCCGACGAGACGCCGCTGGCAGGCCGAGTCGTGGGGACAGGACGACGTCAGCCGCGGAGCGGCCAGCACATCCCGCGTAGCGCCGCGGCGTCGTGCCGATGACCGACGAAGCGCCCGCGGGAAGCCGCGCAGGTTGCTGAAGCCGGCCTGCGTCGCGCTCTCGACCGCGGCGCCGCGGCGCCGGCTAGCGCAGGTGGGCCAAGTCGAGGGATGTCACCCGCGGAGCGGCCAGCACATCCCCGCGTAGCGCCGTGGCGTCGTGCCGACGACCCGACGAAACGCCCGCGTGAAGCTGCGCAGGTTGCTGAAGCCGGCCCGCGTCGCCGCGCTCTCGACCGCGGCGCCGCGGCG
>JAGQIT010001359.1 GCA_020431135.1 Myxococcales bacterium
CGCCGCCCAGCGCTGGGACGAGGCCCGGCGGGCGCGGGCCTGCGAGGACGCCGGCGCGGTCATCGACGGCGCCTGGAACGACTCGACCCGCGCGCGCGTGCGCGAGGCGCTCGTCGCCACGGGGGCGCCCTACGCCCCGCGGACCGCGGCGATGGTCGCTCCGCGCCTCGACGAGGCCGCCGCCGCCTGGACCGAGGCCCGGACGGAGGCGTGTATGAACGCGGACGTGCGGGGTCGCTGGAGCGGCGCCCTCGCGGCCAGGTCGCGCGCTTGCCTCGAGGAGCAGCGGCTGGAGTTCACGGCCCTCGTCGCTGAGTTCGGCCGCGCCGACGAGGCGACGATCCACAAGGCGGTGCAGGCGGTGGCCGGGCTCAAGCCCGCGGCCGCCTGCCTCGACGAGGACTGGCTCCGCCGTCAGCCCGATCCGCCCGAGGCGCGGCCGCGGCGGGTCGATGAGGATCGCCTGGCGCTGGCGCTCGCCTGGTCGATCGGCCTCGCCGGCGACACGCGCGAGGCCCTCGAGGTCGCGGAGAAGGCGAGGATGGGGGCGGAGGCGCGCGCCCGACCGACGCTCATCGCCGCGGGGCGGGCCCTCGAGGGCCGCTACCTCGAGCAGCTCGGTCGCTTCGAGGAGGCGGAGGCCGCGAGCTCCGACGCCTACTTCATCGCGGCGAACGCCGGCGCCTGGGCGATCGCCGCCGACGCGGCGACGAAGCTGACGCATATCGTCGGCGGTCGCCGCAGCCGCTACATCGACGGCCGCGCCTGGGCTCGCCACGCCGCCCTGGCGATCAGCTACGCCGGCGACTGGAGCGGCCTCGCCGAGGCCTACCGCCTCAGCAACCTCGGGCTCGTCGAGGCCGACGCCGGCAACTTCGCCGAGGCGCGGATCCTCCTCGAGCGCTCCCTCGAGCTCCGCGAGCGGGCGCTCGGCGCCGATCACCCGGAGGTCGCGTCGAGCCTCGGCAACCTCGGCGTCGTGCTCGACGGGCTGGGGGAGTACGAGGAGGCGCGGGCGCTCCACGCCCGGGTCCTCGAGCTGCGCGAGGCGACGGTCGGCGCCGATCACCCGCTGGTAGCGACCAGCCTGACCAACCTCGCGGTCGCCCTCGAGGCGATGGGCGCCTACGCCGAGGCGAAGCCGCTGCACGAGCGCGCCTTGGCGATCCTCGAGGGGGCGTACGGCAGCGAGAGCTTGCCCGGGGCGCGCACCCTCAACAACCTCGGCAACGTCGCGATCATGATGGGCGACAACGCCGCGGCCGAGGCCCGCTACCGCCAGGCGCTGGCGATGCAGGAGAAGCTCCTCGGCCCCGACCACATCGAACTCGCGGCCGGGCTGAACAACCTCACGGTCGTTCTCTCGGACGCCGGCGAGCTCGCCGAGGCGCGGGCGCTGCAGGAGCGGGCGCTGGCGATCCGGCGCCGCGCCCTCGGCCCCAGCCATCCGGACGTCGCCCTCAGCCTGATGATGATCGCCAACATCGACGACGAGACCGGCGACGCGGCGGCCGCGGGGGAGCGCTACCGTGAGGCGCTGGCGATCCTCGAGGAGCAGCTCGGGCCCGAGCACCCGGACGTCGCCCTCTGCCTCGTCAACTACGCGACCCTCTTCACCGGCCTCAAGCGCTACGCCGAGGCGGTCGCCCCCCTCGAGCGGGCGACCCGGATCCTCGACGCCCTGGAGGGGGTGCAGGTGGCCGAGGTCGAGGCGCACTGGATCCTCGCGCAGGCGCTCCTGGGGAGCGGCGGCGATCGGGCCCGCGCCGTCGAGGAGGCCCGCGGCGCCCTCAAGGTCCTGGCGGAGGGCGACGCCGGACGCGAGGACACGGTCGCCGAGATCAAGGCGTGGCTCGCCGAGAACGACGTCGGCGCCGTCGAAGCCCCGCCGGGCCCGTAGCCGCGTCCTGGAGGACGCGTCGCCGGCGAGCTGACGGCGAGAGCACGACGGCGATCGTCACACCGCGCTGAACGAGCGGCCGCCGGGGCGCCGCGGCTCAGCCCCAGGGGTGACCGGTGGGGAAGAGCTTGGCCATCTTCTTGGCGAAGAAGGCCTTCTCCTCGCGGTAGAGCGCGACGAGCTCGTCGACGTAGTCGCGGCCGACGCCGAGGGCCCCGGCCATCATCTGGATCGTCGCCAGCTCGCGATCGTCGAGGACGCCGTCGGCGTCCGAGGCCTGGATCGCGTTGTAGATCAGCGCGTGGGTGAAGAGCCCCGGGCGCTCGGTCATCTGCATCAGCTGCATGACGTTGACGTCGCTCGGGTTGAGGGTGCGCAGCTCCTCGACGAGCTCGAAGGTCCCGCCCGCGTTGGCGCAGAAGCCGACGATCCACGCGCGCTCCGCATCGTCGAGCTCGCCATCCCCGGAGGCGCAGACGACGAGCGCCTTCACGTAGCCCTCGAGGATCGGCAGCATCTTGCGCAGCTCGTCGATGTTCGGCGCCTGCGGCATCGACTGCGCGCCGAGCTGGTAGCGGAGGAAGAACTGCATCGCCCGCAGGAGAACCGCGCTGTCGCCGGTCCCCGGCGGGGCGTCGAAGTCGATCGTGTCCTGAAGCAGTTGGTGCTCGCTCATAGAAGACCTTTCTGAACCGGCGTCGCCCGGACCGCGACCCGGGGAGGCGCGGCCGCAGGGCCCGATCGGGGCGAGGGCGCCTCGCGACGGGCCGCCGGCCGAGGATTGCACGAGCATCGGGCGCACACCACGCTCAGGTTCGCGCAGCGGCTGGAGGAGCTGGCGCACGCCCGCGGAGGCGCGCCTCCTCGCGCGGGTGCCCCGGGTCACAGGCCAGGCGCGCCGCGTTGACGGTCGCTCGCGCGCCGCCCGATTATCCGCCGGCGATGACGGTCCTGGTCACAGGCGCCGCCGGCCACGTCGGCGCGGCGCTCGTCCGGGCGCTCCTCGCCGAGGTCACGCTGAGCGACGCGACGGCGACCAAGGCGGACCTCTCCGGCGCGTGCCTCAACGAGGCGACCCTCGTCGAGGTCGAGCTGCGCGGC